>CADCQZ010000324.1 GCA_902803675.1 uncultured Eubacteriales bacterium | reverse complement strand
CTTTTTTGGGCTTCTTATCCTTTGATGACCTGCGGCCCTTCCATCAGGTCCATGGCTTTGGACGCGGCGTCACGGTCGATGACCAGGACGCCGTTGTCGACCAGCTTGAGCACGGTGGCGGGCAGATCCTCGGTCGGAGGCGTGCGCAGTACCCGTTCCATGATATCCGCTTTGTGCGCGCCGCCCACCTGCAGGATCACGAGCTTCGCGTCGAACATGTGGTGCACGCCCAGGGTGATGCCCCGCGTCAGCTCCATGCCGCCGGTAAAGTATTTCTGGCCCACGTTCATCGTGACGCTGTCCAGTTCCACCACCTTGGCGTAATCCGAAAAATCGCCGCCCGGCTCATTCAGCCCCAGATGCCCGTTCATGCCCACGCCCAGGAGCATCACGTCGATGCCGGAATGGGCGAAGATGAACTCGTCCACGTCCCGGCAGGTCCTGTCAAGGTCGGCGGCGTGGATATCAAAGCGTTTCACCCGCTCGTCCGGGATGCCGAGGGGCGTGTAAAAGTTCTTCCGCATGAAAGCGTCGCAGTTCTCGCTCTCATCCTTTAGGTCCAGCCATTCGTCAAGAGCCACGAACCGGGCGCGGCTGAAGTCGACGTCTCCGCGGTCCGCCATTTCTTTGAGGATCTCATAGGTGCGCCTGGCGGTGCTGCCGGCGGGCAGGGAGATCAGGGCGTCGGGCTTTGCCCGCACCACATCCGCCACCAGTTCGGCGCTGCGCCGGCTCATGGCCTCAAAGTCGTTTTCAAGATACACTTTACCGGGCAGGCGCAGCGGCATGACCGCGCCGCGGGCCATCGCCGTTTTTTCCATGCAGTGGGCCAGGTCACCGGTGTGGATGTTGTGGGCGATACAGGCTTTGCAGTTTCCGTGCATCTTGCAGGGGATATAGGGGCAGGTGCATCTCATAGGCGTCATCCTTTCACGGCTCCCATGGCCAGACTGTTGGTGATGTTTTTGCTCAGGACCGCGTACATGATCAGGGTGGGCAGCGTGGCCATGGTCAATCCGGCGCCGATGACGCCCCATTTGGTGGAATACTTGCCCACCATGTCGTTGACGCCCACGGTGACGGTCTTCAGTTTATCGGTGGAGATGAATACCAAAGCGAGCATGTACTCGTTCCAGGTGCTCAGGAAGGTCAGGATCGCCACGGTGGACAGTATGGGCGCCAGCATCGGCAGGATGATGATGAAAAAGATCCGGTAGATATTGGCGCCGTCGATAAAGGCGGCCTCTTCCATCTCCTTGGGCAGCGCCTCCAGGGAACCGACCATCAGCAGGATGGCCTGGGGCATGGCGAAGGCCGTGTAGGGCAGGATCAGGGCCCAGTGGGTGGATAAAATGGGCTGCAGGTTCACGTACAGGGGCAGCATCACCGCCTGCACCGACAGCATCATGCCGATGAGGAATATGGTATACACCGTCCTGCTCAGCTTCCACTTCATGCGCACGATGGCATAAGTGGCCATGGCCGAGAGCAGCAGGGTCAGCAGGATCGTCGAGGCGGTGACGATCACGCTGTTGAGCAGGTAGGTGCCCATGCTGCCGGCGGTGAAGATCTTGGAGTAATTGTCCCACTGCCATTTCTGCGGCAGGCCCATGGGATTGGCGCCGAAGATCTCCTTATTGTCCTTGAGGGAGAAGGAGAACATCCAGTAAAGGGGGAACAGCTGGATCAGGGCCACGATGATGAGGAACACCGTCATCAGCGGGCCGGTCCTGTTTTTCAGGCTGCCGGTCCTTTTCTTCGTCTGTGTGATCGTGCTCATGCCGTCAGCCTCCTTTCTATTCTTTCTGGATCGCGCCGAACAGTTTCTGCACGGCGAGAGTGAACAGGAGGCACTCGATTATGATGAAAATGGCGATGGCGCTGGCGTACCCGTACCGGCGGGTGGTAAAGATATTGGTGTACATGAGCAGTGACGGCACCTCGGAGGCGTGCACCGGGCCGCCCTTGGTGAGGATCTGGATCATGTCGAATGATTTGAGGGAACCGATGATGGCGAAAATCGTGCTGGCCTTGATCATCGGTACGATCTGGGGCATGATGATCCGGAACACCAGCTGGCGCTTATTGGCGCCGTCCACCCGGGCGGCCTCCAGGATGTCCTCACTGATGGACTTGGCGGAGGAATAGTACAACAGCATGTGATAGCCGATGTACTGCCACACCATGGGGACGAAGCACGCGCCCAGGGCCGTGTCCGTTGACCCGAGCCATTCGTGGGTCCAGCCGCTGAGCCCCACGGAGTTCAGGATGTTGTTCAGCAGCCCGTATGACGGATGATAGACCTTCATCCACAGGTTGGCGATGACCGTGCCGGAAATGATCACCGGTACGAAGAAGATGTTCCGGTAAGCGGTCTCGCCCCTGACGCCGTTGGCCAGGATCATGGCCAGCAGCATCGAAATGGGCAGCTGGATGAACAGGGAAGCTCCGGCCAGGATCAGGGAATGCCAGATGGACTGCCAGAACAGGTCATCCGTCAGAAGGACTGAGTAATTGTCCGGGCCGACGAATCTGCCTTCGGAAATGCCGTTCCAGTTCAGCGTGCTGTATCCGACGGACTGGAGCACGGGGAACAGCGCGATGGCGAAAAACCATATGAAGGCCGGGAGCACGAAGAACAGGATGGCTTTTTTGTCCCGCAGGGCTTTTTCCATCTGGATCCCTCCTTGAAAAGGGCTGCCCGGCTGGATGACCGGCCGGGCAGCGAATGATCGGCAGGATTATTCGGCGTACATAGCGATGACCGCTTCATCCATGGCCACGGCGAATTCTTCGGGGGTCATGGTGCCGGCGATCAGGCCCTGCAGCGCCTGGTAGTGGGCGTCGATGGCGGCGCCGGCCAGGAAGGTATCCCACGCCAGCACGTAGCCTGTGGAGTTCTGGATCAGGTTCTTGATGGCGATCAGGGTGGGGGACACTTCGGATTCATCGATATCCGGAAGCTTCCAGGCGGGCAGGGAGTCGCCGATCTTGTAGCATTCCTGGGACATGTACTTGGTCATGCCGAGGGCGAAATCAAAGGCCTCGTCCGGATGCTCGGTGGCGGAGTTCACCATCATGAAGTCGATCACGCCGCCGGAATAGGTGGTGCTGTCGCCCAGGCCGCCGTCCACGACGGGCAGGGTGGTCACGGTGACCTTGCCCACCAGATCGTTGTCGGGGCTGTCACAACCGGAAGCGCACCAGCTGCCGCCGAAATACATGGCCACCATGCCCATGTAGAACTCTTCCTGAGCTTCCTCGGAGCTGACGCCCAGGGTGCCGTTGCAGAACGCCTTGGCGTTGTTCAGGTCCACCAGGAGCTGGGCGGAACGGACGATCTCCGGGGTGTTCATGGTCTTTTCGCCGGACAGAGCGGCATTCACGTATTCGGGGCCCGCCGTGCGCACGGCCAGGGCGTTCTGGATCATGCCGATATGCCAGGCATCCTTGGCGCCCAGCACCAGGGGGGTGACGCCGTTGGCGCGGAAGGTCTCCACGGCGGTCATCATCTCGTCCCAGGTCTCGGGGATCTTGACGCCGTACTCATCGAAGATCTCCTGGTTGCAGAACAGCACGCCGGCCCACTGCTTGAGGGGCAGGCCGTAGATGCCGCCGTCATAGGTGCCGTAGGTCAGGGTGCCGTCCAGCAGGCTGTCGTACACATTGGCCTTCTCCAGGTATTCGTCCAGCCTCAGCACGGCGCCGGCGTCCACGTAGGTCTTGGCGGAACCGCCGCCCCAGCAGAAGAACACGTCGCCCTGGGATTTGGTGGAAGCGGCGATGGGCAGCTTGGTGGTCTGGTAGTCCACTTCCTGATAGGCGCTCGCTTCGATGCGGATGTTGGGATGCTCTGCTTCGTAGATGGCGATGTAATCCTTGACGATGTCGCTCATCTGATCGGTGGGCCAGATGTGCCAGAAGGTGAGGGTGATCTGCTCCTCGGCGGATACGGCTGCCATCCCCAGGGAAAGCAGCATCATCAGAGCGGTGATGAGGGCCATGCACTTTTTCATGTGAACACTCTCCTTTTCAATTTGTTTTGCGGACCATATTAAAGCGCTGTGCATCGCGCTTTATATGCTGCTGAATGACGGCCGCGTCCGTGCCTTCCAAATGATCCAGGGCCAGCAGGACGGCGCCGATCACAGGTTCCCACGTGCTTTCGGTGATGACCGCGCGGGGGACGGAGGAAAGGATCGAGGCCCTGACCGTGTCCAGCAGGGCCGCCGCGCGGCACTTGAACACGCTGCCGGACAGCACCACCCGGACGGCGCTGTTCTCCATATGGAAGCGCCTGAGGGCGGCCACGGCATAAGCGGCCGTATCCCTGCCGAAGCCGCGGAGGAGTTCCAGGGATACTTCATCGCCTTCCAGGGCTGTCTCCTCGAGCATCAGGGGCAGCTGCTGCATGATGCCGCCGGGAAGCTTTCCCGTGACCTGCATGCGCAGGAGATCGTCCACGGTGCCGCAGCCGGCCAGGGCGAGCGCCCGATCTGAAAGAGCGGTGGTGGGACCCATGCCGGACTCGGCGTCATACACGGCCTGCAGCACTCTGCGGGCCAGGGCCATGCCCCCCTGATCCTTTTCACGGATATAGAAGCCGAAGGTGTATTCGCGGCCCCGGCCGTCCCGCACCGCGCAGTTAAGGCCGGTGCCCGCGCACAGGATGCAGCCCGCCGGGCTGGAGGTGGCGGCACGCAGGGCGATCAGGCAGTCGTTGACCACCTGGATCCTTTCCGCGGGGATGAGGAGGGTATCAGCCAGGGCCTTGCGCACCAGGTCCGCTTCATCGGGCCAGTCCACGCCGGTCAGGCCTCCCGCCGCGGCGGTCACGGTGCCGGGAGCGATCCCCGCTTCGGCGCAGGCCTGCCCGGCCGCCTCGGCGACGGCCGCCATGGCACGGGCCATGCCCGCGTCCGAATGGCAGGCGCCCGGGCCGCGGCCTGTTCCCAGGATCCGGCCGGTGTCATCGGTGATGACGGCGTAGGTCTTGCTGCCGCCCTGATCAATTCCCAGAACAGTTCTCAATTGACATCTTCCTCACAGTTCGAATTGGGGAAGGAACTCTCTGTTGGCTTCCATCAGTTCGGGGACCAGTTTTTCCACCAGCTCATATTCGCGCACCAGGGGATGGGCCAGCAGAGCCCATTTCATCTTGGTGACGCTTCCTTCCACAGCCGCTTCCACCGCCAGCTGCTCATAGTTTTTCACGGCGGCGATCAGGCCCCAGCACATGGGCGGGATCTGATCCATGGAGCGGTGGATGGGCGCCATGCCGCGCCTGTTGACCAGGCAGTTGATCTCCACCACGGCGCTGTCCGGCAGGAAGGGGACGGCTCCCTTGTTGGGCACGTTGACCACCTGCTCGGTATCGCAGTTGTTGAAGACAGCGTTCACGAAGTTCATGGCCACTTCGCTGTATCCGCCGCCGCCGCGCTTTTCCAGGGCGGCGGGCTTGTCCGCGTTGTCAGGATCGGCATAGGCAGCGTAGACTTCCTTTTCCAGTTCCTGCACATATTCGCCCCGGGTCTGCTTCTGGGCGCGGAGCTTTTCCACTTTCGCTCCGGTGTGGTAGTAGTACTGCAGATACGGGCTTGTCAGCACACCCAGCAGCCTGCTCAGTTCCGGGTCCACATCGTGCCCGTTCTGTTCGGCCAGGGCGTTGAACTCATCCCGGGTGATCGGCCGACCGTCGATGGTGATGTTGCTGATGAAATTCATGTGGTTCAGGCCCACATAATCGTACTGCACCCGGCCGTAGTCCTTACCGGTGTAGCCGATGCCCAGGGCTCTTGAGGCCCACATCTTCGGGAAGATGCCCCCGGAACAGAAACCGGCGATACGCGCCTTCGTGTAGCGCGTCACGGCTTCGGTCACCAGGCCGGTGGGATTGGTGTAGTTGATGATCCAGCCGTCGGGGGAGACCTTTTCCATGTGCCTGGCCACGTTCATCATGACCGGGATGGTGCGGAAGGCCTTCATCATGCCGCCCGCGCCGGTGGTCTCCTGGCCCACCAGGCCGTATTTCAGGGGGATCTTTTCATCCTTGACTCTCTGGCGGTTGCCGCCCACCCGGATCTGTGTGTCCACGAAATCGGCGCCTTCCAGGGCGTCGTCAAGGTCGGTGGTGGCGCGGATGATCAGTCCCTGCATCCCCCGCTTGTCCGCGAACCGGCGGCAGAACCCCGTCATGATGTCAAGACGCTTTTCGTCGATATCGTACAGGACCAGTTCCTTGACGGGCAGTGTGTCCCGGCGGTCGATCATTTCCTCGATCAGCTCGGGGGTGTAGGAGCTTCCGGCACCGACAATGGATAATTTCATATGGGATCGTCCTTTCGTAAAAAACTGCGTGGGCTGTTCTTTTTCTGAGGATCTCTTGACTGAAATGTGTAACGTTACACAACCGATGAAAAAATAATAGCGCAATTGCGCCAGAATGTCAATGTGTTTTTGGAAAAATGTGTAACGATTAATTTTTTGCCCATATACCGTGTCAGGCCCCTCCGGGGAGGGGCCTGACACGGACAAGGATGGATCTATTCTTTTTCTCGAGTGGTCTGACGCCTGACCAGTTCAGGGTAGAACACGATGTGCCGGCAGGGGGCCTGCGGATCCTCGATCTTGGCGATCAGGGTCTCGATGGCGCTGACGCCCATCTGCTTCAGGGGCTGGGACAGGGTGGTGAGCGGCCGGTAGCGGTAGCCCCTGGGCGGGGCGTCATTATCGAAACCGATCACCATGATATCGTCGGGCACGCGGATACCTTTCTCCTCCAGAGCCGTGACCGTGCCGTAGGCGGTATTGTCCGATCCGCAGTAGAAGGCGTCCGGCAGTTCTTTGACCGGGGTGTTCCGGAGGTATTCCGCCATGATGCGGGTGCTTGATTCCGTGTCGAAATCCGCCTGGATCAGCATGCGGCTGTCCACCGTGACCCCGTGGTGCTGCATGGCGGTGATGAAGCCGTTCTGCCGGTCGATGGAGACGCGGTGGCGCATATCGCCGCCCACGTGAAAGATCTTTCTGCACCCGCAGGCGATCAGATGGTCCACAGCCAGGGCGGACCCGAAGGCGTTGTCCAGCGAGATATTGTTGATATCCAGCATGGGGAAGGTGTTTTCCACCACCACAAAGGGGAATTTCCCCCCGGCGAGGGAATGGATGATGCCCTCGTCCTCCAGGCGGCTGCCGTAAAAGATGACGCCGTCCGCCCGGCCCTGCATATAGTATTTGACGGCGCTCTCCTTGTGGGCCAGGCTGTTGCGCGCCGAGGAGAACACCAGATCGTAGCCGGTCGTGTCGATGGCGCTTTCCAGGCCTTCGATCAGCGGAAAGAAGTAGGGCTCGCAAAGGGTATCCATCACGATGCCGATAGTCCCGGTGCGCCTTTTCACCAGGGACCTGGCCAGGGCGTTGGGCTCATAGTGCAGCGCTTCCATGGCGGCCAGGATCTTTTTTTTGTTTTTCTCACTGACACCGCTCTGATTGTTGATCGTTCTGGATACCAGGGTGTTGGAGACCCCCGCCAGCTTTGCCACGTCCTGCAGACTGCTCATCCGATCCACTCCGTTTCAATATGACTGAAAAGTCCGCTTCAAAGCCCCGTTCGCGCCATCCTTACGGCGCCGGGTACAGATAATCCTCCCGCGCCACGCCCCTGGAGGCGCACATCACCGAAGAATAGCCCCGCCAGGTGAGGGCTTTGCCCCTGAGATCCGTGAGGACGCACCCCGCTTCCATGGCGATGAGGCCCGCGGCGGCGTAGTCCCACAGGCCCAGGCGGCACTCGTAGAACAGCCCCGTATCGCCCCTTGCCATCATGGCCAGGTCCCAGGCGGCCGAGCCGCTGCGCCTTAAGTCGATACACTTCGGCAGGTAGTACCGGCACATGTCGAAGGTCATTGAGGTGAATTCGCTGTTGTAGGGCGCCGTTCCGAAGGATACCAGGCTGCGGGAGAGCGGCTCGGGGGAGGACAGGATGGGTCTCCCGTTTTCGCAGGCGCCCCGGCCCCGGATGGCGGTGAACATGGCGTCGATGTAGGGATTGTAGACCGCCGCGATGAAAGGCTCCCCGTCCTTCATCAGGGCGATGGAAGTCATGGAGGGACGGTAACCCGTCAGGAAATTGGAGGTGCCGTCAATGGGATCCACACAGAAAGCGTAGCCGCTCCGGCTGTCGTCGCCCACCCGGTCCGCGCCGTTCTCCTCGCCGATGAAGGCGGCGTCCGGCACCACTTTGCGCAGGCGGTCAAAGAGCATGTCCTGCACCTGTTTGTCGTACGCCGTCACGAAATTGGCGTGCCCCGCCTTGTCCGCCACCCGGCTGCGGATATCCCGGGCCCTGAGCATGATGCCGCCCGCTTCCCGGGCCGCTTCCTCGATCCTGCCGAGCCACAGCGCCGCCTGATCGTGTTCCATTGGTATCCCTCCCGAAGATCGGTATTTTTCGGATATATCATAGCCCGGCTTTTTTCAAAGCGCAAGCCTTGATTTTCTTTTTTCTCAGCCGGGAGCGGCTTGACAGGGTCCTCAAAACGCGATACTGTTCTCACGGAATCGATCGAGCAGCGCGGCTTTCCCGGCCGCAAAAACTCTCCGCCGGGACGGCTGCCTGAAAGGAGAAGAAAGGTATGATGGACAGGCCTATGACCGTGGCCGTCGCGGGATGCGGTTCCCGCGGGCTGAAGACTTACGCGAAGATCCTGAGCGGGATGAGCGAAAAAGCGGTGATCGTCGCGGCCGCCGATCTGGACCCGGAGAAGCTCGCCGCCATGCGGGAGCTGACCGGTATCCCCGAAAGCGCCTGCTACGCGTCGGCGGAAGAGATGCTTGATCGGCCCCGCCTTGCGGACGTGATGCTGATCTGCACCTGGGACCGGTGCCATTACGCCCACGCGAGAGCGGCGCTGCTCAAGGGGTACGATCTGCTCCTGGAAAAGCCCATCGCTCCCTCGGAACGGGAGTGCGTCGAGCTCAGGGATCTGGCCCTTGAGCGCGGGCGCCGGGTGGTGGTGTGCCATGTGCTGCGCTACACCGTCTTTTATCAGAAGATCCGGCAGCTCATCATGGACGGTGTGATCGGCGACGTGATCAGTGTCCAGGCACTGGAACAGGTCTGCTACTGGCATCAGGCCCACAGCTTCGTCCGCGGCAACTGGCGCAGCAAGGAGGAGTCCTCCGCCATGATACTGCAGAAGTGCTGCCACGATACGGATATCCTGCTCTGGCTGACGGGCAAACACTGCCGGCGGGTGTCCTCCTTCGGCACACTGAGCTTCTTCAGGGAGGAGAACGCGCCGGAGGGGAGCGGCGGCAGATGCCTTGACTGCGCGGCGGCGGAAAAATGCGAGTACAACGCGGTGAAGTTCTATCTGGACCGGTTCAGACAGGGCGGGGACGCCTGGCCGCAGAACGTGGTGGCTCTGCGTCCCACGGAGGAAAAGCTTTTGGAGGCCCTGCGCACCGGCCCCTACGGGCGCTGTGTGTTCCGCTGCGACAACGACGTGGTGGACCATCAGACGCTGATCATGGAGCTGGAGGACGGGAGCACCGTCGATCTGACCATGACCGCGTTCACGGCTCACGGCGGCAGGATCCTGCGCGCGGGCGGCACCAGGGGCGAGATCTATGGGGACATGAAGGCGAACATCATCCGGGTCATGCGCTACGGGCAGGAGGATGAGGTCATCGATGTGCGCGCCCTGGCGGACGACTTTTCGGGTCACGGCGGCGGGGACGCGGGGCTGATCCGGGAATTCGTTTCTTTCATGCGCGGGGAGAAAGAGATGAGCGGCACCCTGACGAGCATCGAGCGCTCCGTGGAGAGCCATCTGGCGGCCCTGGCGGCGGAGAGATCCCGCCTCAGCGGAGGGCAGCCGGTCGAGCTGATGTGACCGGGGCACCGCCGGGAGCGGAGCCTTTAATGGCGCGGCAGCCGCGTTTTTTCGACGCTTCGGGGGGATATCCGAAGGCCCGTCCCATCCGACTCAAACGGATGGGACGGGCCTTTGTCTTTCTGTATATGGATGCGCGGCGGAGCGTTTCTCAGCAGAACTCTTTGACGGCCCTGCGGATCTTTTCGGCCACGGCTTCCACCTTGGGCATATCCTCCGGGACAAGGGGCGCGAGAGGCGCGCGGACGCCGCCCAGCTCCAGGCCTTCGTTGATCCTGAGCACGGCCTTGTTGACCGCGTACATATTGCCCTTGCAGGCGCACAGCCCTTCGATGATGGCGTTGACCTCGTGCTGGATCCGGGCCGCGGCGGGGATGTCGCCCTTTCCGATCAGCTCGTTCATCTTCAGGAACAGTTCGGGCATCACGCTGTAGGTGCCGCCGATGCCGCCGCAGGCGCCGATGGCCCTGCCGGAGACGAACTGCTCATCCGGGCCGTTGAACACCACGATCTTCCCTTCGCCCAGACGCACGAAGGTCTCGATGTCCTGGACGGGCATGGAGGAGTTCTTCACGCCGATCACGCGGGGGTTCTGCAGCATTTTTTTGAACAGGCTCGGCGTGAGCGCCACGCCTGCCAGCTGGGGGATGTTGTAGATCACGAAATCCGTGTCCGGCGCGGCGGAGGAGATATCGTTCCAGTATTTGGCGATGGAGTCCTCGGGCAGGTGGAAGTAGATGGGGGGGATGGACGCGACGGCGTCCACCTTGAGGCTCTGGGCGTGGGCGGCCAGGGCCATGGAATCGGCGGTGTTGTTGCAGGCCACGTGGGCGATGATGGTGCATTCGCCGCCCACTTCTTCCATAACGGCCTCGAGGATCGTGCGCCTCTCGCAGGGGCGCAGATAGATGCACTCACCGCTGGAACCGTTCACATACAGGCCCTGCACGCCCTTGTTCACCAGATGGCGGGCCAGCGCTTTGGTCCTTTCGGGGCTCACGTTCCCCTCGTCGTCGTAGCAGGCATAGAATGCGGGGATGACACCGCGATATTTTTCAAAGCTCATATAAGATGACCTCCTTATGACGGGCTCAGCCCTTGACTGCGCCCATGGTGATGCCGCGGGTGAAGAAGTTCTGGAACAGGATGAAGATGATGATGATGGGGATGGAACCCAGGGCCGCGCCGGCCATGATGAGGCCGAAGTCGTTGGACAGTTCGCTCTGCAGCTTCGCGATGCCCAGGGAAATGGTCAGCACCCGGGTATCGTTGAGCATGATCAGCTGGAGGAAGTAGTCGTTCCAGGCGCTGATGAAGGTGAAGATGGCCAGGGCGCCGATGCCGGGCTTGATGATGGGCAGCACGATCTCCAGGAACGTGCGGGTCTCGCCGGCGCCGTCGATGCGGGCCGCTTCCAGGAGGGACTCGGGGATGGTCTCCGAGAACTGCTTCATCAGGAACACGCCGAAGGGCCAGCCCACCGTGGGGAGCACCACGGCCCAGAGGGTGTCATGGATCTTCAGGGCCGCCATTTCCTGGATCAGGGGGATCAGGATGACCTGCTTGGGCAGGGCCATGGCGCAGATGAAAACGGAAAAGATGACGGTCCGGCCCACGAACTTCTTCTTGGCCAGGGCGTAGCCGCCCATGGAAGCGGTCACGCAGGTGAAGAGCATGGACAGGGCGCAGATCAGCACCGTGTTCCACAGCCACAGGAAGGCCGGGCGCTGGAACAGGCGGGCGTAGTTGTCCGCGGTCACCGTGGTGGGGAAGAACTGGGGCACGGTGGCGATGACGTCCTGCTGGGTCTTGAAGGAACCGGTGATGATCCAGTACAGGGGGAAGATGAACAGCAGGGCCATCACGATCAGGATGATGACGCCGATGACGTCATAGGCGGTGGTCTGGTGGACGCTGTGGTCCGCGCCGGTGTTGGCGGGCTTTCTGGCCATGCGTTTTTCGATGGCCGCGATCCTTTCACTCATGCCGTCACCCCCCTTAACCGTTGTCGGTCTGCGCGATCCTGAACTGGAAGGCGCTGAAGGCCGCGATGATCAGGGCCAGGATCACGCCCATGGCGGCGCCGTATCCGAAGTCCTGCAGCTTGAAGGCGTTGTAATAGATATAGTACATGATGGTCTCCGTGGCGTGGTTGGGGCCGCCGGAGGTCAGCAGCTGGATCAGCGCGAAGCACTGGAAGCTGTTGATCGTGGTGATCACCAGGATGTACAGCGTGGTGGGCATGATCTGGGGCCATTTGATGCGCCAGAAAGTCTGCAGATTGGTGGCGCCGTCCACGGACGCGGCCTCCACCAGGGACTGGTCCACGTTGTTCAGGGCCGATACGTACAGCACGATGGGCTGGCCCACGGAGGTGGTCAAAAGGATCGTGATGATGCAGCCCAGGGCCGTGGAGGCGTCGCCCAGCCAGTTCATGTTCCGGTTGATGATGCCCAGGGACATGCACAGGTAATTGAGGATGCCGTAGTACCTGTTGAATATCCACTTCCACACCACCGTGACCGCCACGGAACCGGTGACCACCGGCAGGTAGAACACGCAGCGGAAGAAAGACGTGGCGCGGTCGGCCATTTTGCTGATCAGGGAGGCGACCCACAGGGAGAAGAAACAGGTCACGGGCACGCTGACGATCACCAGGATCAGGGTGTTGACCAGCGCCTTGCCGAAGATGGCGTCGCCCAGCATGCGCTTATAGTTGCTCAGGCCCGCGAAGGTGAACTCCGACAGCGTGTAGTTGGAAAAGCTGTAGACCACGCACATCACCATCGGATAGATGACGAATCCCAGGAAAAACATAAGGCTGGGCGCCATGAACAGGTATCCGGCGATGTTCTCCCGCCGCCGGCTGTCCCGCATGGTCTGGATCGGCCTCGCGGCCGCGGTTCTTTGCATGTTGTCAGCCTCCTTTTAAAACGGCGCCCCCACCCCGACGGGGAGTGGGGGCGCCGGATCTTCTCGCGGGGCGTTATGCCCCGGGGCGGGTCTTACTTGGGGTTGGCGTTGGTCGCGTACACGGCGACTTCCTCAGCCACGTTGCCGGTCTCGAACACGCGCTGGAGCAGGTTCCACCATTCGGTGCGCTGCGCGGCCCAGTTGGGAGTGACCTGGTAGTAGTCGCCCAGGTAGGGCATGAAGATGGCGTAGTCGCCGTTCTCTTCCTTCTCGGTGCCGGCGTAGATATCGCCCAGGGAGGCACGGGTGGGGAAGAAGCCGGAGGCGTACACGCTGGCAGCGGCCTGGGAGGGATCGTCGCACACGAACTTCACGAAGGTCTTGGCAGCGGCCACTTTCGCTTCGTCGCCGTTGTCGAACAGGCCGAAGCCCCAGATGCCGCCCTGCAGCTCGGGCACGCCGTCGTCAGAGGGGAACGCCATGGGG
>CADCQZ010000323.1 GCA_902803675.1 uncultured Eubacteriales bacterium | reverse complement strand
GGAGAGACCACGATGTCCGCCGAGGCGTAACCCCGGGCGCTCGAATCCGCCTGGATGTAGGGCACACCGCTTTTCGCCGCGCCGGCCACGCCCTGATGCCTGTGCCCGCCGGTGACCAGGTGCACCTGACGGGGATCCAGGGCCTCCGCCACCAGGGTGGCGTCGGCGTGGGCCACGACGACGGTCACGTCCGGCTTTTCGGATGTTTGGACCGCCCTGATCCGGGCCCGCAGGGAAGAAAAGCTGCCGTCGATCCGGTAGGGAGCGATCTTCTCCGTCAGGACGGAGCGGGAGAAATCCGGGATGTAGCCGATCAGGGCGATCCTGAGGCCCGCCTTCTCCACGATCACATGGTCCCGCGTAAAGGGCACGCTCTTCCCGTCGGCGGCATAGGTGAGGCCCCCGGCCAGCACCGGGATGACAGGATCGCCGGAAAAGGCGCCCAGGTCATAGGCCGGGACCGTGGCGTCCGGATCGGCGGCGTATGTTTCCACGTCCCAGTCGAACTCGTGATTGCCCAGGGCCACGGCGTCATAGCCCATCGCGTCCATCGCAGCGCGCATCTCACTGCCCCGCAGCCGGTCGGACACGGGCGTGCCCTGGTACACATCGCCCCCGTCAAGAAGGAGCACTGCGTCGACCTCCGGGTCCGAGCGGCCCTCATCCACCACCCGGGCGATGCGGGCCAGGCGGTACTGGAAGGTCTCCTCCCGGCCGGAGGAGGTGTCCATGAGGCAGCCGTGGATATCACTGGTCTCGAACACGCGGACGCGTATTTCCCTCTCCGGCCCGGTGCCGAAGGCGAAGGCGCAGACGACCGCGATCAGGAGCAGCGCGGCGGCACGTTTCATCATCATCCGTTCCTCCCCGCCCATGAGGCGGATCTTTGATGCCCCTACTATATCACGCCGCCGGGAAAAAATAAACGGATCGGCCAAAACAGCCCGCCGATCCGGTCCCTTGAAGGCATATCCGATCATTGAAAGGAGAGAAAAATGCGCCTGTTCATCGCCCTGAAGCCGGACGCCCCTTTCCTGACCGCCCTTAACAAGACGCAGGAGCGCCTGCGCGCCGCCGGGGCGAAGGGGACGTACCTTTCGCCCGATGATCTGCACCTGACACTGGCCTTCATCGGGCAGTGGGAGGAGGACATCACATCCCTCCTGCCCCCGGTGAGAAGGCCCTTCACCCTCACGATGGACCGCCCCGGCGTGTTCCCGGAAGCCAAAGTGCTCTGGGCGGGGCTGAAGCCCTCCCCGGAGCTTAATGATCTGGCCGATCGAACGCGTCAGGCGCTCACGGGAAACGGGATCCCCTTCGATCCACGGCCCTTTTATCCCCACATCACCCTCATCCGAAAACCTCTGCTGCCGGAGGGGCTGGACCTGAGCACCTTTCAGGTGCCCCGGGCGGTATGGACCGTGGAGGAGATATGCCTCTACAAGTCCGAACGGGATGTAAGCGGCATGAGATACACCGTGATCGGCACCGGGCCGAGGGGATCAACGCCCTTGGGCCCGGATCGTCCCGCTGGTGCTCCGCGGAAGAATATGCTATACTGATGCGGTGCTCCGGCACAGGGCGGGCACATGAGCGTCACGACCGCCCACAGGAGGAAAAATGAACCAGAACCAGAGACAATGGGCCATGGCGCGGGACCGGCTCGTGGACGCGGTGACTTCCCTGGGCTTTGACGCGGAGCTGGCGGCGCTGCTCGCCTCGCAGCTGGGCAGCCCCAGGGCCATCGACCGCATGACGAGCTACGTCAAGCAGGCCTGCCCCAAGTCCGAGGAGATGCTGGTGGACGAGGCCCTCTCCATCTGCGCCGAGATCGACGCGTGGCGGGAGAGAAAGACCAGCATGGAGGCCCAGGCGCGGTACAACGCCCTGCTCTTTCACGGCATCTTCGGGCAGGGCGGGGACGAAGACGAATAAGGATCGGAGGGATACTGACATGAGCGTTTCCGAAAAGGTCTTGAGAAAATACGCGGAGCTGATCGTGCGCACCGGCGCCAACGTGCGGCCCGGGCAGGTGGTCAACCTGACCGTGTCCGTGGAGCAGCACGCCTTCGCGGCCCTCATCATCGAGGAGTGCTATAAGGCCGGAGCGAAAAAAGTGAACGTGGACTGGGCCTATGACGTCCAGTCCCGGCTGAACTTCCTCTACGCGTCAGAGGAGACCCTGGGCACCGTGCTGCCCTGGGAGGAAGCGAAGATGAAGCAGATGACCGTGGATCTGCCCTGCCGCATCTTCATCGACTCGGAGGATCCGGACGCGATGGACGGCGTGGATCCCGCGAAACTGTCCAAAGTGGCCCGGAGCCGCGCCACGGTGATGAAGCCCTACCGCAGCGCCATCGACGGGAAGCACCAGTGGTGCATCGCGGCCTACCCCTCCGAGAAGTGGGCCCGCAAGTGCTTCCCGGACGCGCCGGACGCGGTGGACAGGCTGTGGGACGCCGTGCTCAAAACCGTGCGCGTCAGCGAGGACACCGACCCCGTGGCGGCCTGGAAGGAGCACACCGACTTTATCCAGGCGAAGGCCGAATGGCTCAACGCCCAGGGCTTCACTTCCCTCAAATACCGGAGCGCCAACGGCACGGACTTCACCGTGGACCTGATCCCCGGGGCCAGATGGGAGGGGGCCGGCGCGGTGAACAATGTGAACGGCGCGTTCTACATCCCCAACATGCCCACGGAGGAGATCTTCACCTCCCCCATGGCCGGCCGGTGCGAGGGCACCCTGGTGGCGGTGAAGCCCCTTTCCTGGAACAGCCAGCTGATCGAGGACTTTTCCATCACCTTTAAAGGCGGAAAAGCCGTGTCCTGCAAAGCGGCGAAGGGACAGGAGCTCCTGGAGAGGATGATCAAAATGGACGAGGGCGCCGCCATGCTGGGCGAGACCGCCCTGGTGCCCCGGGAGAGCCCCGTCAACCAGTGCGGCTTCCTGTTCTACAACACCCTGTTCGACGAGAACGCCTGCTGCCACTGCGCCCTGGGCATGGGCTTCAAGGAAGTGCTGCCCGGCGGGGACGACATGACCGCGGAAGAGGCGAAGGCAAAGGGCGTCAACGACTCCATCATCCACGTGGACTTCATGGTGGGCGCGGACGACCTTGACATCGACGGCATCCGCCCGGACGGCACTTCGGTGCCCGTGTTCCGCAACGGCACCTGGGCATAAAGCGTCCGTCTCAGTCACAAGACAGATAGTTTTTTATGATCCCGTTTCTCTTACAGGGGGCGGGATCTTTTTTAGGCCGCGCAGATCGACATATCGATCCCAAATACAGGAAAAATACACCGATATGCGCATATTTATGCTTGACTATGCATAATTATGCGCATATAATGCCCTCATTCTGCTGGAAAAGAAAGGATGTGTGAAGAATGAAAAAGCTGACCGCCCTTCTCCTCGGCCTTATTTTCGCCCTGTCCCTGACGGGGGCCTCCGCCTGCACGCTGATCTACGCCGGCCCCGCCGCCACCGATGACGGCGCCGTGATATTCGCCCGATCCGAGGATTATTCCAACAGCCAGAACAAGCTGTTCTACGTGAGCCCCGCGGGGAACCACACCGCGGGCGAGGAATACTCCGGCTGCTACGGATTCACCTACACCTTCACCCATGACAGCTACGGCTACACCGCCTTCAGCGACGACAACGGCGCGGGCGTGGACGGCGTGTGCCCGGACTGCGGACAGACCCACGCCCACACCCCCTACGAGGCCGCGGGCACCAATGATCAGGGCGTCTCCATCACCGCCACGGAGACCCTGGGCTGCTCCGAGGCCGCGGAAGCCGCGGATCCTTACGAGGACCTGGGCATCGAGGAAGCGGAGATCGTGACGGTGATCCTGTCCGAGGCCGCCACCGCCAAAGAAGCGGTGGACCTGCTCACCGGCATCTATGACACCGCCGGCGCCAACGCGGGCAGCGGCATCATCATCGCCGACAAGGACGAGACCTGGTACATCGAGAACGTGACCGGGCACGCCTACATCGCCCTGAAGCTCACCGATGACCTGGTACTGGCCCAGCCCAACATGTCCATCATCGGCCTGATCGACCTGGATGACACGGACAACGTGATCGCCTCGGCCAACCTGATCGAGGTGGCCAAAAAGGCGGGCACTTTCGTGGGCGACGAGGAAGCCAACACCATCGACTATGTGGCTTCCTACAACGACGGCACCCAGCCCAACGCCCGGATGGTCAACGCCCTGGAGTACCTGAACACGCCCTGGACGGAAGGGGCCGACACCGTCAGCTACCTGCTGACCAATGTGGACGCGGAAGGCGCGGTCGTGCCGCTGCACAACGGCATCAAGCCCGGGAAGCTCCTGTCCATCGAGGACATCCAGGGCTTCTACAAGATCAGCAACATCGGCTACCAGCGCAACCTGGAGACCCACATCTTCCAGGTGTATCCCGAGGGCGGGGCCCTTGGCACCGTGGAATGGGTGGCCATGAACGACGCGGCCATCAACGTGTTCGTGCCCTACTATCCCATGCTGACCACCGACACGGACGTAAGCTATCAGCTGAGCACCGCCGAGGCGGAGTTTTCTCAGGAAGCTCCCGCGGAGGGCGTGTACTACCCCACCACGATCAACATGCGGGTGGACGGCCAGCGGGTGGCCGTGGAGGGCTTCATGGCCCTGCCGGAGAACTGGGCCGATTCCATGTACTGGAGCTTCGACGCCCTGAGCAACCTGATCTCCTACGTGTATCCGGATGACGCCGCCTCCGCCGCGGCCATCGACGCCCTGGCCCTGAAGCAGGCGGAGATCAATACCGCCTTCAATGCCCTGAAGGCGACCATCGCCGATGCGGCGGATCCCGCCGCCGAGGCCACCCAGTTCAGCATGGACCTGGCCCACCAGGTGCACCTGCTGGCGGTGGATCTCACGAACAGCCTGCTGAACAAATAAATCCGAAACACTCAAAAGATACTCAAAAGATCGGGGGAGCGGTTTTCCGCTCCCCTGATATGTTTCGTTTTCCTTCCGGCTATCCCGCGTCCGTGACGCCCAGGGCATCCGCCACCTCCGGATGGTAATGGGCGTCCTTGAGGTGCACGAAATCCACCGAGGAGATGACCTTTCCCTCCCCCGGCCAGTCCACGGTACCGATGCCGTCCGCGCCGAGCCCGTAATCCGTCAGGCGCTTCCCCGGGGGCGGGATCAGGACGGTCACCCGGTCCATGACGCGGCTGCCGAGATAGAACTCGAACAGGCCCCGCTCCGGATCCACGGCGATGTGGTTGCCCGTGAATCCGCTCAGGGCGATGGTGCCGCCGCTCATGTAGGAGGGCACCTCGCTGTGATACTGCACGGGATGGCGCACATAGCACAAGAGGCCCAGGTGCTGGGTCCACCGCCCCCCGGGCAGGGGATGCCCCGTGCGGTTCCGGGCCATGAACGCGAGATCCTCCCGGCTCAGCACGTCGCCCCTCAGGATGCCCCGGCAGAAGCGCGTCATGTCCCCCGCCGTGGAAAAGAGCCCCGCGTGCCCGCAGAACGTTTCCCCCTCCGGGGCCATGGCCCGGGCCTTGGGATCGTGCGCCGTGCCGGGGGCGATGCCCTCCCGAAGGATGAAGCGCTCCCCCTCCACGCGGTGTTCCCGGTCGCAGCTCACGCAGCGCGCCCGGATATCGTCCGGCACACGGCACATCGTTTCCCGCATGCCCAGGGGCTTTAAGATCTCCCGCTCCACCAGCTCCATCAGGCTCAGGTCCGCCGCGCCCTCCAGGATATACCGGGCGACCATGGCGTGGATGTCGGAATAGGCCCTCTCCCCGTTGGGACAGGGCCGGCAGGCGAAGAGCATCTGTTCGGCAGAAAGCGGGTCTATCTGCGCGTCGATCCTCTCGGGCGTGCGCAGGCCCGTCTCAAAGCAGAGCACCTGCCCCACCGTGACGCCCTCAAGATGAGAGAACTGCGGGGCGAAGGCCGTCACGGGCGCGTCAAAGTCCAGCCTGCCGGCGGCCCTTAAGCGCATGGCCGTCATCCCGGTGAACAGCTTTGACAGCGAGGCCAGGTCGAACACGCTGTCCGCGGCGACGGGCGTCCCGTCCCGGGAAATGATCCCGCCCATGGCGGTGTGAACGCTGTCCCGGGTGCCGCAGACCGCCGACATGCAGGCGAGGGAGCGGGAAACCAGCGTAAAATAATGAACGGCGTTGGAAAGCATGCGCTGTGGGCCTCCTGCCCCACCCGGGAGAATATCACTCTCCGCAGAGGAAAGCCGTATCGCCGAAGCGGTATACCGTGACCTTCTGCCCGAAGACCTCCGCCGGCGTCCCGACCGCCTCTTTGTTCAGGATCTTTTCCGCCGCTTCACGGTGCTTCCGGATACATCCCGGATCGATGGGGATATCCCCGTGGGACGGCCAGATCTCATCGAGATACGCGGTCATCTTTTCCAGTTTCGCAAGGCTTTCCGCGTAATCCCGCATGTTCCGGTGTTCGCCGAACATGAAGATGTGCCCGTGCTCCTGGAGGATGTCCCCGCTCAAAAGCACCCGGCGGCCGACATCCAGCACCGCCACGCTCCCGGGGGTGTGCCCGGGCAGATGCACGATCCTCAGCTTTCTGTTCCCCAGGTCGATCTCATCCCCGTCTTTAAGCGGGATCAGCGTGCCGCCCTTCCCGGCGCTCCGATAGCGGGGCTCGTCGGCCGGATGCATATAGAAATACTCGAACTGCCCGTTGCAGCCGGTATGATCCCCGTCCGAATGGGTGTTCAAAAGCTCCACCGGCAAAGCGGCGAGCGCCTCGGCGATCTGCCTCACGTGGCGGATCGTCATCCCCGTATCGATCAGGAGGGCTTTTTTCGTTCCTCTCAGCAGGAAACAGCGCACCTCGCCGTTCTCGATCCGCCAGGTATCCCCGTCGATCGGAACGACCTGGGCGCCGTATCGCTTCCCGCAGCCGCTGCAGACCCCGGTGTGGACGCAGACGATATGGCCGCAGGCCCCGCAGGTCCATCTTTCCCGTTCCTTTTCGAGAAAGTTTTCCATGCCGTCCGCGCGGATATCCTTCAGGTTCTGAGCGGGTGATTCGAACATGGGATACTTCGACGTGTAGCGCGTCTCTTTTTCCGTTACGTCCGCGCAGGGATGATCGGGACACTCGTCGCAGTAACCGTATCCGTTCCCGACGCGTTTTTCGCACAGCACGATGCCGCACTGTTCCGAGCAGAACACGGGCTTGTTCTCATTGGGGCCGCGGCAGCCCGGGCAGGGATCCTTTTCCTGAAGGGCCCGGCCGCACAGGGCGCAGTCAAGCCCGCAGGGCGCGATCATGGCGGCGGTGATCCTGTTTCCTTCCATCGATATCATCCTCCGTGACGACGCGAACGAGGACCGTGCCGGCGGCCCGACTGCCGCCGGAGATATCCCTATGATACCAGAGGCGGGCGAAAAACGCCACGGGCCTCCGATATTTTATTGCCGGCCGGGGAAAGTTCCGCCCCCTTCCGCCTTCCCGCCGGGTCTTCACAAAAAAGGCGCCGTTGCACAAGCAACAGTGCCAAAATAATAAGAAACGGAAATATATGGTTAAAATACAGACCAGAAAGAACAAAAAGAACGAGAGTAGATCGTAAATCAGCAGGATTTTAAAAAATGCATGAATTAACTGTTGCTTTAGTCCGTGCGCGGCCGGCGGCGCATCCGTTCGCCGCCAGCGCACGGCGCAAACGACAAACACAAAACAACGTACCCTTCATTTAAGAGGGGTGGTATAGGCGGGG
>CADCQZ010000322.1 GCA_902803675.1 uncultured Eubacteriales bacterium | reverse complement strand
CCTTGAGAGCATCCTGAAGGACATCGATGACGGCATGCCCGTGGATGAGACCGCGGAAGACGTGCACATGTTCGTGGAGGCCGAGCTGACCAAACGGATCGGCGACGCGGGCAAACGGCTCCACACCGCCCGGTCCCGCAATGACCAGGTCGCCCTGGACCTGCGGATGACCATGCGCAACGCGGTCAAAAGCCTGCGCGGCGGCATCAAAGCCCTGCTGGAAGCCATCCTGAAGCAGGCGGACGGCAATATCGACACGGTGATGCCGGGGTATACCCACCTGCAGCGGGCGCAGCCCGTGACCTTCGCCCACCACATCCTGGCCTACGCCATGATGCTCATGCGGGACGACGGCCGCCTGACCGACGCCGCAAAGCGCATGAACCAGTCCCCCATCGGCGCCTGCGCTTTGGCCGGGTCCTCCTATCCCGTGGACAGGGCCTGGGAAGCGGAGCAGCTGGGCTTTGACAGCATCTGCCTGAACAGCATGGACGCCGTCAGCGACCGGGACTACGCCCTGGAGATATTGAGCGGACTGAGCATCCTGATGATGCATTTGAGCCGTCTGGCCGAGGAGATCGTGCTGTTCTCCAGCTGGGAATTCCAGTTCATCGAGCTGGATGACGCCTATACCACCGGGTCCTCCATCATGCCGCAGAAAAAGAACCCCGATATGGCGGAGCTGGTCAGAGGCAAGTGCGGCCGGGTATACGGCGCCCTGATGGGGCTCCTGACCACGATGAAAGGGCTGCCCCTGTGCTACAACAAGGACATGCAGGAGGACAAGACCTACCTGTTCGACGCCGTAGACCAGGTGAAGGACTGCCTTGAGATCTGCGAAGCGATGATCGCGACGCTCCGCGTCAGGCCGGACAGGATGCTTTCAGCCGCCCGCAGGGGGTTCATCAACGCGACGGACGCGGCCGACTATCTGACCCGCAAAGGCGTCCCCTTCCGGACGGCCTACGGCCTCATCGGCGCATTCGTGTCCAAATGCATCGAAAAGGGCTGCACGCTGGAAGAGATGCCCCTGTCCGAGTGGCAAAAGGTGCATCCGCTGTTCGAGAAAGACATCTATGAGGCGATCGATCTTGTCAACTGCGTCAACAGACGCTCCTCCCCCGGCGGAAGCGGCCGGGCATCCGTGACGGCCCAGATCGCGGCCGTCAGGGAATATGCCGCAGCGATGGCGGACAAAATCGAGTAGGGAGAGTTTAGTCTCCCTCTCACACCACCAGACATGCGGTTCGGCATCCGGCGGTTCGGTTCAATTTCAAAGCATGTTGGCTCATGTAGTGATCAATACAACTGACCAAGCCTCGCTTGGCCAGTATTTCTTTTGAAACCGCACGCTTCAGGCAGGATCTGTTCGCAACAAAGATGTAATGGTCACCGCATTGCGACGTTTTGCCTTCAAGACATTCCGGTACGCCAAGTTTCAACACACCCCATTCCCGCTGCACAGTCGCTGTCTTCCTGAAATATCAGCTTTCGGTCCGGTCCGCGGAGCATCACATGTTTGATCCCGCTGTCGCTTTTCTTCCTGGCCGTCCTGGGCATTATAGATCACTCCCGATGTTTTATTGCCGGGATCATACCAGACACGAGACCTTTATTCAGCCCAAAACCGTCCTGTGTCTTTTTCCAGCTTGCTCATGGAGATGTGTCAGACAGTACCGTCCCCTAAAGTTTCCTTTTTATATTCGTTCCGCTTGCCGGGCTGCTCGGTGGGGATACAGTTTTTCCTATCCATAAGGTGCCTCCTTATTGGCTGTCCGGGTGGATCATGACAACCATATAACGCGGCACGACTGGTTTTTCTTCATCCGGCAAATGTAAATAGCTGATTTGGCAGATCGATGATCATTATACCATAATATGCCTATATGACGATATCCCCTATCCGGTAGCCCTGAGGCATCTCCTCCTCCTCGAGGAAGCGGAATGACTCGTCCTCCAGCACAGGAAGGAAAGCCTCGAAGGGGATCCGGTCGAACTCCATGCCGTAGCTCGTCGCACCGAACCAGCCGCCCTCCCGCGCTTTCAGGTTCCAGTCGCGGGCCATCTTGGTCCTGTTGCAGCAGTCATGGACCACGATCTCCCACCCCTCCCGGGCCGCCTCGGCCATCAGGGTGAGGGTCATCTCGTGGCTCACGATCGGGCTCAGGTAGCCCATGCGGGTCATCACCATGTCCTCGCCCAGATAGTTGGGCAGGTTGTTGCTGTTCAGATGGAGCTCCGCGCAGTTGATGAACCGGATGCCCGAGGCCAGGATCCGGTCCTTTTTCCGGTGGAAAGCCTCAAAGAACTCCCGGGTCATCGGCGTTTCGATGCCCACGGAGGGCAGCATTTCCGCGGCCAGGGCGATATTGTCGATCACCTTGTCGGAGCAGTTCGACGCCCCGAGATTGAACCGCAGCTCATCAAGGCCCGCCTCGGCCAGGGCGGCGAGGTTCTCCCGCGTAGCCAGGGTGCCGTTGGTGTACATATGCTGGTACACGCCGGCCTCATGGAAAGCCCGGATGACGGGGTAGTACTCCTCGATCTCCATGAAAGGCTCCAGGTACACATAGGCCACACCGGTGGGCTTTTTCTGGATGCTCAAAAGGAGGGGCAGGTCCTCGGCGGCCGCCTTTCCGCCGCCGATCTCCCACAGCCCTTCCCCCACCGGCGGCTGCTCGTCCAGGGCCCCGTGATCGTAACAGAAGGGACAGTTGAGGTTGCAGCGGTTGGTGCGCCGCACGGCCCCCAGGCCGCTGCCCATCAGGCAGGAGACACAGCCGCGGGGGAATTTATCATCGGGCCCCACGTAATATGTGCGCCCTTTCAGGCT
>CADCQZ010000321.1 GCA_902803675.1 uncultured Eubacteriales bacterium | reverse complement strand
GGCACGTTCACATACGCCCGGTCCCCGGTATACGCCGTGATCACGGCTTCCCCGTCCGTGACCGTATACTCGAACATCTCCTCCGGCGTTTCCCCGACGCTCTTTGGGAAAAACACCGTGAAGGAATCCGCCATGCCTTCGATGATCCGGCTGTACTCCTCGTCCTCCGGGTCGGCGGGGTACATGAAGAACCACAGCGTGCCCGGGTCTTCCCCAACAGGGTCGCTCACCCAGATCATCTCGAACCCCTGGCCCGTCATCTCCACCTTCACGGCCTTTAGACCGTTCAGGTCATATGTTTCCAGGATCCGGCTCACGGACGTGCTTTTCCCTCCGGTCACCTGCAGCCCTTCGCCGAGGAACCCGCTGATGGGATGGCTCCTGTCCGCCAGGACCTTTTCCCTCATCTCAGGGCCGATCTCGGCGATCAGGGCCATGTGGCCCATGTTCCCGGGATCCACCGCCATCACCAGGGGAAGGCCGTACACTTCGCTCATGTCGCCCCCGTCCCAGGCCATGGGGCAGTCCAGGATGAAATGCCCTTCGAGCTCTCCCTCGCCTTCGGTGAACAGGGGGAAGCAGGTGCTCCTGGGCAGGGACCTGAAGGGCAGGTCCCCGGCGCTTTCCGTGCGCCCGCCCAGGCAGCACATCATCAGGATAAGGACGATCACGGCGGTCTTTTTCATGGGGGCCTCCTTCATCGCGCGTGTTGATCTGACCGGTGCGGGGCTGGATATTTTTCGATGCTGGTATGAGTATATATCTTATCGGGATGAAGGTCAACTTGTCCGCCGCTTTTGCCGTTTTTTTCCTGTTTTGCGCGGGGCAGAACTTGAAATCCGTAGTATTCCCGGGCGATATTTGGTACAATGGTCCCACGGGATGATTTTCGCGTTCAAAGGGGGGCTCATATGGGCAATTACCGCAATTTCACCCTGGCGGTCTACTTCGTGGCGCAGGGAACGGCCCGGGCTGAAAAGGTCCGGCTGGAGGAGGACATCCGCTTTTTTGAAAAATATCTGAAGCTGGACAAGGTGTACCTGGAGGCTTTCCGGGGCGGCGTCCTGGCCGACCCGGCAAGGCTGGAGATGTGCGGGAAAGTGTTCGGGGCCCACGGGATCAAAGTCTCCGGCGGGCTCACCACCACCATGCCCTCCCGGGAGTGGGACGCGCCCAAGCAGCGCCTGTTCGACACCCTCTGCTATAACGACCCGGCCATGCTGGCGCGTTTGAGGGAGGTCAGCGCGTACATCGGCGGGCATTTCGACGAGTTCATCATCGACGACTTCTTCTTCACCAACTGCACCTGCGAAGCCTGCCGGGCGGGCCGGGATGAGTATAACATGGCCCACGGCATCACATCCGGCGTTTGGCAGGCCTACCGGTGCGCGCTGATGGAGCGGGTGAGCCGGGACTGCGTCATCGGCCCGGCCAAATTGGCTGACCCGAAGTGCCGTATCACGATCAAGTACCCCAACTGGGCGGAGAGCTACCAGGAGACGGGCTATTCCCCCGCGGGGCAGCGGGACATCTTCGATCAGGTGTACGTGGGCAACGAGGCGCGGGACACCGTCATCACGGATCAGCACCTCCCGCGGTACCTGAGCTTCTCCCTGATGACCTATTTCGAGACCATGTGCCCCGGCCGCTGCGGCGGCGGGTGGTTCGACCCCTTCGATCTTGTCATCACCGAGCAGTATCTGGAACAGGCCTTCCTCACCGCTTTCTCGAAGCCGAAGGAGATCACGCTCTTCTGCTTCCAGGCCCTTCTGGACCATCCCTTCGTGCCGGCTCTGGGCTGGCATCTTGACAAGCTGGACGAGGCGCTGGACCACTGCGGCGCGCCCGTGGGCATCCCGTGCTACCTGCCGGACAACAGCCGGGGCGAGGACAATATCCAGGACTTCCTGGGCATGTGCGGCCTTCCCGTGACGCTGACGCCGTATTTTCCGTCCGACGCGGCCGCCGTCCTGCTGACCCGCGCCTCCGCCTGCGATCCCGATGTGGTGGACCGCCTTGAAAAATACGTCGCCGCCGGGGGCAGGGCCCTGGTCACATCCGGGTTCCTGGAGGAGACCATGGACCGGGGCATCCAAAGGATGACCTCCGTGCGCTTCACCGGGCGCCGCGTCCGCGGGAGGAACTTTCGGGTCGAGACCGCCCCCCACAGGCGCCTTGAGTTCGTCACCGGGACGGACGATATCGGCATCCCCGTGTGCGAGTTCCGCAACAATTCCACCTGGGCCGTGGTCAAGGCGGCGGACACGGAGGAGAGTTTCGGCCTGCTTTTGAAGGACACTTACGGCCTGGGCGAGATGTGGACCCTCGCCGTGCCGGACAGCTTCCCGGATCTTTACAGGATCCCCGCGGAAGCCCTGACCCGCATCCGCCGGGAGTTCCCCGCCGCCGGGGCGTACCTTGAGTGCGGCGCGGGGGTGAGCCTCTTCGCCTACGACAACGATGCCCTGATCGTTTACCCCTACGTGACGGCGCGGTCCCGTCCCGGCCGGGCGCGGCTGCATGTGCTGGGCGAGGCGCGGGCCCTGATCATGCCCGCGCGGAAGGACGGGCGCGCCGGGGAGCCGGTGTCAGTCCCGCCCCTGTACGTCAGGGACGGGGAAACGGTGTTCGATATCGGCCTCATGCCGGGGAAGTATGAAGTGTACCGTATCGTGCGGTGAGCAGCCGCGGGCAAAGCGTCATGATATCGGGAGGAGATATTGATGGATCAAATGGAGCACCGCCGCGCGAAGGCCTGCCTGACCGTCCTCAGGCCGGACGGCACGCCCGCGGCGAATACCCCCGTCAGGGTGGACCAGACCGGCCATGCTTTCCTTTTCGGCTGCGGCGCCTTTGACTTTGTCGCCCTGATGAAGGTGAGGGACGAGGAAAAAAAGCGCCTCATCCGGGCGCGTCTGGACAAGTGGCTGGCGCTGTTCAATTACGGCACCCTGCCCTTTTACTGGGGCCGGTATGAGCCCGCGGAGGGGCACACGGCTTATGAGGAGACCATGGCCGCGGCCCGCTTCCTGAGTCAGAGGGGCGTCAGGGTCAAGGGCCATCCCCTGTGCTGGCACACGGTGTGCGCGCCCTGGCTCCTTGACTTTTCCGACGAGGAGATCCTGCGCCGCCAGCTGGAGCGCGTCCGCCGGGAAGTGACGGCCTATAAGGACGTCATCGGGCTGTGGGACGTGATCAACGAGGTGGTCATCATGCCCGACTTCGACCGGTACGACAACGCCGTCACCCGTATCTGCCGCCGCCTGGGGCGCGTCGGCCTCACCAAAGAAGTGTTCGCCGCGGCGAAGGCGTGCGATCCGGCGGCCACGCTCCTCATCAACGATTTCAACACGTCCCCGGCCTACGAGCACCTTCTTGAGGATCTCCTGGAGGCGGGGGTGCCCATCGGCGCCATCGGCATCCAGAGCCACCAGCACCAGGGCTACTGGGGCCTGGACAAGCTCCATAATGTGCTGGAGCGCTTCTCCCGCTTCGGCCTGCCCATCCACTTCACGGAGAACACCCTCATATCCGGGGACCTGATGCCGCCCCACATCGTGGACCTCAATGACTGGCAGGTGGACGTATGGCCCAGTACCCCCGAAGGGGAGGAGCGGCAGGCCCGGGAGATCACGGAGATGCTCACCGTGCTGTTCAGCCACCCTCAGGTGGAGGCCTTCACCACCTGGGACTTTGCCGACGGCGGCTGGCTGAAGGCGCCCTCGGGCCTCGTGCGGGCGGACGGTTCCGAAAAGCCGGCCTGGCATGCCCTTGAAAGATTGATCCACGGCGCCTGGGAGACCCATGAGTCCCTGGTGACGGATGAGTCCGGCCGCGTGCGCTTCACGGGCTTCAAGGGCGGGTACGCCCTTTCGGCCGGGCAGGGAAGCGCGTCCTTCGAACTGGACGGGGACCTTGACGCGGCCGTGCGGCTCAATGAAACATTGTAAAACGGATCATATCGAATATCGAAGGAGGACATCACTATGGAGTATCGTGTTTTCGGCAACACGGGCCGCGAGGTGAGCACCATCGGTCTGGGCACCTGGCAGCTGGGCACCCGCTGGGGCGATCCCTTCAACAAGGTGGAGGCCCTGAAGATCCTGGAGACCGCGGATCAGGCGGGCATCACCTTCATCGACACGGCGGACGTGTACAACGGCGGGAAGAGCGAGGAGACCATCGGGGAGTATGTCGCGTCCCATCCGGACAGGTTCTACATCACCACCAAGTGCGGCCGCCGGCTCGATCCCCACACGCCGGAAATGTACACTCCCGAGGCCGTCGCGGGCTTCATCGGGGACAGCCTGAAGCGCACGGGCCTGGAGAAGCTGGACCTGATCCTGCTCCACTGCCCGCCCACCCCCGTTTTTCAGCGGGACGATATCTTCGCCGAGCTGGAGAGGCAGAAGAAGGCGGGGAACATCGCCGATTACGGCGTCAGCATCGAGAAGGTGTCCGAGGGCATCGCGGCCATGGACTACGACATCGCGGCCATGGAAGTGATCTTCAACATGTTCCGCTTAAAGCCCCTGGACGAGCTCTTCCCCCTGGCGGAAAAGAAGAACGTGGGCATCATCGCCCGGGTGCCCCTGGCCAGCGGCCTTCTGACGGGGCGCTACACCCTGGATACTTCCTTCGGCCCGGGCGACCACCGCACCTACAACCGGGACGGCGCGGCCTTCGACAAGGGCGAGACCTTCTCCGGCGTGCCCTACGCCCTGGGCGTGCGGGCGGCGGACGAGCTCAAGGAAGTGTTCGGCACCGACGACCTGGCCCCCCTGGCCATCCGCTGGACGCTGATGTTCCCCGCGGTGAGCGTGGTCATCCCCGGCGCCAGCCGCGCGGAGCAGGTGCTCTCCAATGTCCGCGCCGCGGATCTGCCCGCCCTCAGGCCCGATCAGATGGACGCCGTTCGGAAGATCTATGACCGGCTCCTCCGTGACATCATCCATCCCCAGTGGTGACAAAAATGGACAGGATCATTCAGTCCCTTTATGACAGGAAGTCCGTCCGGGCGTACGCTCCGGACGCGATCCCGCCGGAGGCCGTGGACGCGATCCTCGAGGCGGCCGTCCAGGCGCCCACCGCCGGCAATCAGCAGCTGTATACCATCCTCGATATCACCGACCCCGATAAAAAACGGCGCCTGAGCGAGTCCTGCGATCACCAGCCCTTCATCGCCGAGGCGAAGCTGGTGCTCGTCTTCTGCGCGGACTGCCTCAAGTGGTATTCCGCCTACCGGGAGGCGGGATGTTCTCCCCGCCGGCCCGGGGCCGGGGACCTGATGCTCGCCGTGTGCGACGCGGTGATCGCGGCGCAGAACGCGGTCACGGCCGCGGAGGCCCTGGGCATCGGCTCCTGCTACATCGGGGACATCATGGAGAATGCCGAGACCCAGCGGGAGATCCTGGGCCTGCCGGGATACGTGTTCCCGGCGGCCATGGCGGTGTTCGGCTATCCCACGGAGCAGCAGAAGCTCAGGGAAAAGCCCGCGCGCTTTGACCGGAAGTACATCGTGCATGAGAACGCCTACCATGTCCTCACGGGCCCGGAACTGCGGGAAATGCTGTCTCCGCGGGCGGGGCTGAAGGGCTTTGATGATTGGGTGAGGGCCTTCCACGACCGGAAGTACGACTCCGGGTTTGCCCGGGAGATGACCCGCTCCGTGGCCCGATACCTGGAGGACTATGGCGTCACCGGCCGGGACGCGGACGGCGGAGGTGATATCGCATGAAGCCTTACCGGCATAAAGTGCAGTACTACGAGACGGACATGATGGGCCTGACGCATCACTCCAACTATATCCGCTGGATGGAGGAGGCCCGGGTGGACTTCATGGATCAGCTGGGCTTCCCCTACGCGCGCATGGAAGCGGAGGGCATCGTCTCCCCGGTGCGGGCGCTTTCCTGTGAGTACGCTCACCCGACCGTCTTCGGGGACGAGATCGACATCACCGTCAGGGTGGAGAGCTTCAACGGCGTGGTGATGACCATCGCCTATGATATGGTGAAGGTCGGGAGCGGGACGGTGTGCTCCGCCCGGTCCGAGCACGTGTTCCTCAAAAAGGACGGCGGTTTCGCCCGGCTCAAAAGGGACCTGCCGGCGTTTTACGACGCGGTGGCAAAAGTCACCGGGGAGGGGATATGAGCTTTTTTGAAGGGAAAACGGCCGTGGTCACCGGCGGCGCCAAAGGCATCGGCCGGGCAGTGGCTCAGGCCTTCCGCCGGGAGGGCGCCCGGGTGCATATCATCGACCTGATGCCCGGGGACTGGTTCGTGGGGGACGTGGGCGTCAAAGAGGACCTGGAGCGCTTCGCCGATGAGGTGATCCGCGCCTCCGGCAGGGTGGACTTCCTCGTCAACAACGCTCTGCCCATCACGCGGGGCCTGGATACCTGCTCCTACGAGGACTTCGAGCGGGCCCTCAGGGTGGGGGTCACCGCGCCCTTCTATCTCACGAAGCTCCTCAGCCCCCATTTCGGCCCGGGGGCGTGCGTGATCAATATCTCCTCCTCCCGGGACCGGATGAGCCAGAAGCAGACGGAGAGCTACACCGCCGCCAAGGGCGGCATCGCGGCCCTGACCCATGCCCTGGCCGTGAGCCTGGCCGGCCGGGCCCGGGTGAACTCCGTGTCCCCCGGCTGGATCGACACCCTGGGGCAGGAACTTTCCGGCCCCGACGCTCTCCAGCAGCCGGTGGGAAGGGTGGGCCGCCCGGAGGACATCGCGGAGACGGTGCTCTTCCTGTGCTCGGACAGGGCGGGCTTCATCACCGGGGAGAACATCTGCGTGGACGGCGGCATGACCAGGCTCATGATCTACCACGGGGACCACGGCTGGTCCTATGATCCCGGCCAGTGAGGGACGGCCGCGGGGCTCCCGCCTGCGATGATCGTGAGGACCGCACGTGAAACGGCCCGGAGTTTTTTCGCTCCGGGCCGCTTTTGGCTTTGTATTGAAGAAAACTGTAAAAAGGTGCAAAGATCTCTTTCGGGAAGCGGCTATCCCAGCAGCTCCGGCACGATGCCGGCGAGGACTTCCGCCAGCTGGCGGTGCCCCTTCCTGGTCAGGTGCATGC
>CADCQZ010000320.1 GCA_902803675.1 uncultured Eubacteriales bacterium | reverse complement strand
GGGAAGGGGATCGAAAAATGACAGTGATACGTTCCGCCGCGGCGGAGGACGCCGCGAGGCTGCTGGAGATCTACGGGTACTACGTGAGGGACACGGCGGTCTCCTTCGAGATCGACGTGCCGGACGCGGAGGAATTCCGCCGGCGGATCGAATACACCCTGGAGCGGGACCCTTACCTGGTGGCCGAGGAGGACGGTGCTGTGCTGGGCTACGCCTACGCCGGGACCTTCAAGGCGCGGGCCGCCTACGATCACTGCCGGGAGGTGACGGTGTACCTGGATAAGGACGCCCGGGGCCGGGGCCTGGGAAGGGCCCTGTACGGCGCCCTGGAACGGGAACTGAAAAAAAGGGGCGTCACGAACCTGTACGCCTGCATCGCCTCCCCGGTCAAAGAGGATGAGTACCTGACGAACGCCAGCGAGAATTTCCACCGCCGGATGGGCTATGTCCTGGCGGGCACGTTCCACCGGTGCGGCTTCAAGTTCGGCCGCTTCTACGATATGATCTGGATGGAAAAGCTGATCGGCGCGGCCGCGGAACCTGAGAACGGAGGAGCTTCAGCGCCTTAAAGCAGGGAGGAGCATTTCGATGGCCAATCTCGCGATACTGACTTCCGGCGGCGACAGCCCCGGCATGAACGCCGCCATATCCACCGTCGCCCGATGTGCCGCCCAAAGGGGGCTGGGCCTGATCGGCCTGAGGCACGGCTTCAACGGCCTGACGCACTGGAACGATCTGAACGATGAGGACTATGTCTTCCTCGGCCCGGAGACAGGGCTGGACATCGCCGACAGACCCGGTACCTTCCTGAAGACGGGCCAAAGCCCGGCTCTCATTTTCAATGGATCACTGGAACGCGCCGTCGAGCGCCTGAGGGGCCTGGACGTGAGCGGCCTGGTGGTGATCGGCGGTGAGGGCAGTCTCGCCAAAGCCTGCCGCCTGGCTGACGCGGGCGTCCCCTGCGTGGGCATCCCCGGCACCATCGCCAACGATCTGGCCTACACCGAAGCCACCCTGGGCTATGACACTGCCGTGAACGTGTGCGCCGATGTGGTCAGCGCCATCCGGGCCACCTCCCGTTCCCATGACCGCCCCCACGTGGTGGAGGTGATGGGCTGGCAGAGCGGGGATATCGCCCTTCTGACCGCCGCCTCCACCGGCAGCGAGATCGTGCTGGTGCCCGAGGTGACCTGGAGCGTGGACGCGGTCGCCGATCGGCTGAGCGCCCATCTGGCCCGGGGCAATACCCGCGCCACCGTGGTGGCGGCCGAGGGCTGCCGGGATTCCATGGAGCCCTTCGATGTTTACGGTTTTCTGGAGCCCCGCGGTGAGCACGTGTACGAGGGCGAGCCCATGACCGCGGAGCTCCTGGCCCGCGTGCTCAAATACAAGTGCGGCGCGGAAGTGCGCTCCACCGTGGTGGGCTATGCCCAGAGGGGCCGCCGGCCCACGGCGCGGGACCGCGCCTTCGCTTTCGAGGCCGGCAGCATGGCCGTGGATCTGCTTGTCAGCGGCGCGAAATGTGAGGCGGTGGGCCTGAAGGACGGCCGCGTCTTCCACATGCCCATGATCAAGGCCCTGCGTGCCCACCGGGAATTCAATTACGCGCTTTACGACATGATCAACAGTCTGTGACGGGCCGAAAGTGAAAACATTTCACCGGCACGGCTTTAAGTTCAGCCGATTATATGGTATGATAGAGGGCAGAGCCGCCGATCGGGGAGCCCGCGCGGTCCCGTGAGGCCCGGAATGACTGAGAGAAAATACTGTGAGGGGAGCTGCTGACATGAAGATCCTGTTTGTGACCAGTGAGTGCGCGCCTTTTTCCAAGTCCGGCGGTCTGGCCGACGTGGCCTATTCCCTGCCCCCTGCCCTGAAGGCGGCGGGCCAGGAGATCGCCGTGATCACCCCGCTGTATCAGTGTGTGCGGGAGAAATTCGGCGATCAGCTCGTGAAGGCGGGTCAGTTCGATGTGACATTGAACGGGGAGACCTCCGCCTGCGGGCTGTACCGCGCGGAAAAGAGCGGCGTGACGATCTGGTTCACGGAAAACGACGCGTTCTTCGACCGGCCGCGGCTGTACGGCTATGATGACGACAAAAAGCGCTTCGCCTGGTTCTGCCGGGCCGTGATCGAGTCCCTGTTCCATCTGGACTTCGTGCCGGAGATCCTCCACTGCAACGACTGGGAGACCGCCCTGGCGGTGATCTACCTGAAGAACGACCAGGTGCTCAGGGAGGACCTGAGGTCCATCCGCACCGTGTATACCATCCACAACATCGCCTACCAGGGCCAGTTCGGCGCCAACGAGCTGAACGATACCTTCGGCCTGCCCTGGGGCTGGTATGACGGCGGCCTGGGATACGTGTATCAGGGGAGGCAGGACGTGAACCTGATGAAGGGCGCCATGATGATGGCCAACGCCGTGTCCACCGTGTCCCCCACCTACGCCAGGGAGCTGCACCATTCCCGGTACGGCAGCGGCCTGCAGGGGGTGACCCACCTGGTGAGCGGCAAGATGTACGGCATCCTCAACGGCATCGATATGGCCCTGTACGATCCCGCCCTGGACAAGCGGCTGCCCGCGGCCTTCACCCCGGGGGACATGAGCGGCAAGGCCGTGTGCAAGGCGGAGGTGCAGAAGCGTTTCGGCCTCACCGAGGAGCCCGACTGGCCCCTGGTGGCCGTGGTGGCGCGCCTGACCGAGCAGAAGGGCTTCGACCTGATCGCCCAGGTGCTGCCCGGGCTCATGGACATGGGCGTCCAGCTGGTGGTGTTCGGCCAGGGAGATCCCTACTACACCAATCTGTTCCGGGAGGCCCATGAGAAATGGCCGGATCAGATGGGCTTTTCCGACAAGTACAACGATGACACCGCCAGCCTGGTGTTCGCCGGGGCGGATTTCTACCTGATGCCCTCCAGGTTCGAGCCCTGCGGATTGTCCCAGATGATGGCCATGCGCTACGGCACCGTGCCCATCGTGCGGGAGACCGGCGGCCTGAAGGATTCGGTGCGGCCCTACTCCTCCTTCGACGGGCTGGGGGACGGCTTCTCCTTCTCCGATTATTCGGCCCAGGATCTGTACCTGGCGGTGCTCCACGCCGTGAGGACCTATCTGGGAGATCCGGACACCTTCGCCGTCCTGCGTGAACGGTGCATGACCAAGGATTTCTCCTGGAACAAGAGCGCGGAGAAATACCTGCAGATGTATGCCGAGATCAGCGAGCCGCCGGCTTCCGGGGAGCTCACTTTCGAAAAGGCCTTTGAGGACCTGAAGGCGGCCTATGAGAAGATCGACAAAATGAACCGGGAGATCCACGCGGACAAGATCCAGGAGGGTTTCCGGCGGCTGGTGGAGATCGAGATCGTGGGCCCGGGCGCCGGGCACCTGAACGTGCTGTTCACGCCCGAGGAATTCAGGGTGTCTCCCGGTACCTGTGAAGCTCCCGACGCGCGCATCTCCTGCGACTACCGTCACCTGATGCGCCTGGCGGAGGGCAAAAGCTCCATCGGCAGGCTGTTCATGAGGGGGCAGCTCAAGATATCGGGCAACCTGGCCAAGGGATTTGAGATCAAGCACCTGCTGTGCCCCAACTGACCCGCGGCCGCCGCTGAGCCGGAAGGAGAGGAACGGATATGAAGATCGTTGTGATCGGCACCGCGCTGGAGGAGGCCCACCGGGATATGATCCTGAAGGCCGCCGGGGGTGAAAAGGTCTGTTTCCTGTCCTCCGAAAAGGAAATGACCGCCGAGACGGCGGACGCGGAGGTGATCTACGGGCACGCGCCCCTCACCGCCCGGACCAGCAGGCACTTGAAATGGCTGTGCGTGCCCTCCGCGGGAGTGGAGCCCTTTTTGAGGCCGGATTCCTTCGCCAACGAAAACTGCCTTTTGACCAACGGCGCTGGCGCCTACGGCGTGTCCATCGCCGAGCACATCATCGCCGTGAGCCTGATGATGATGCGGGGGCTGACGGTGCACTACGCCGCCTCCCTGAAAGGGGAATGGGCGCCCCGCCGGCCCCAGAGGTCCCTGAAGGGCTGCCGGATCACCGCTCTGGGCACCGGGGACATCGGGCGCACTTTCGCTCTGAGGGCCCGGGCCTTTGAGCCCGCCGCCCTCGTCGGCGTGAGCCGCAGCGGCAGGAATGACGCGGCCTTCGATCGGGTGCTGCCGGTGAAGGCGCTCGACAGCGTGCTGCCTGCAACCGATCTTTTAGTCATGAGCCTGCCGGCCACGCCCGAAACGGAAGGCCTCCTGTCCCGGGAGCGCATTTTCCTGCTGCCCCGGGGCGCTTACCTGGTCAACGTGGGCCGGGGCTCCGCCGTCGACGATGACGCCCTCAGGGACAGCCTGGAGGAAGAGC
>CADCQZ010000319.1 GCA_902803675.1 uncultured Eubacteriales bacterium | reverse complement strand
GAGATATTCCGGGATGAAGTGGTGGCCCTCAGGAGCAAGGACGTGCAGGTATTCATTCCCGGCATGTTCTCCTGGAGCAAAACGATCCTGTTCGGCAAGCAGGTAGGCGCGACTCCCGATGGCCGCAAAGCTTTCGCTCCCGTGAATCACGGAGCCAACCCCATGCCGGGCGACGTGAAGAACGGCGCGATGACAGACATGAGCGAAGCTATCATCCTGGCCCAGTGCGGCATGGGCAACACAAGTCCCTTCCAAATGGAGCTGGATCCCGGTGTTATCGACATGGAGGACGGCATCGACAAGGTGATGGCTCTTCTTGAGACCCATCTGAAACACGGCGGTACTCTGATCAACGTGAACATCGTGGACGCCGAAAAGATCCGCGCCGCCCACAAGGATCCCGAAGCCTATCCGGACCTTGTGGTCCGCGTCACTGGATTCACAGCCTATTTTATGACCCTGACGCCTGAATTCCGTCAGCTGGTCGTGGACCGCCTGATGGAAAGCTGACCGGAGGCCATGATGGAGCATATCGACGAACGTTTATCGACCCCTGTGGTGGACAGTGCCGACGTGATCGTGGTGGGCGGAGGCATCGCCGGTGTGGCGGCTGCCGTCGCCGCGGCCAGGCAGGGCGCGGACGTGATGATCCTGGAAAAGACAGCCCTGTTCGGCGGGCTGGCCACCAACGGGCTCATCAGCTGGTACGAGCCCCTGTGCGACGGAAAGGGCACCCAGCTGATGTACGGCCTGCCGGAGGAGCTGCTGCGATTGTCCGTCCGCTACGGGCCGGACACGCTGCCGGATATCTGGAAGGACCGGAGCGTCCCGGTGGACAAAAGCCTGGTCTCCCCTTTCAAGAAGGATCCCGTGGGCGGGCGCTACGCCACCCATTTCTCCCCCACCATGTTCCAGCTGGCTCTGGATGAGTTCCTTCTGGAGGAGAGGGTGCGCATCCGGCTGTGCATGAGCGGTGTCAAGCCCGTCATGGCGGGGCAATACTGCCGGGGCGTGATCACAGAGAGCCTGAGCGGCCGGGAAGCGTACCTGGCCAGGGCCGTGGTCGACGCGACGGGCGACGCTTCCATCCTTTCAAGGGCGGGGGTGCCCTGCGCGGAAGGGAAAAACTTCTTCACCTTCATCGCCCAGGAGATGAGCCTTGACAGGGACGACGATATCCTGTCCAGAAGGAAATGGCACGCCATCGGCGCCGACCTGTACGGCAACGGGCAGCCGGAAGATATCCTGCTCATGAGCGGGACGACCGTCCGGGAGGAAACGGGATACCTTCTCAAGGGCAGGGCTCTCCTGCTGGATGAGATCCGCGGCCGGGACCGCGGCACCCATGATATCACGGCCCTTCCCGCGCAGGCCCAGTTCCGCACATCCCGCCGCCTCGACGGCGGATGCACCCTCAAGGAAGAGGACGACCATCGGCACTGCGAGAGTTCCGTGGCCCTGCTGTGCGATTTCGACCGCCCCGGCGCCTGGTACGAGCTGCCCTTCGAGTGCCTTTACCACCCGGGCTTTGACAATCTCCTGGCCGCGGGAAGGATGATCTCCACCGAGGGATGGGCCTGGGACGCCGCAAGGATCATCCCCGGGTGCGCCGCTTCGGGCGAAGCGGCCGGCACCGCGGCCGCCCTCGCCGTCAGGAGCGGAAAGCCGCTGCGGGAAGTGGATATCTCCTCGCTGCAGAAAGCCCTGCGCGAAGGAGGCGTGCGGCTGCACCGGGAGGAAGTATCCTGAAACGAACATATCAACGAATGCAGCGATCGGGCCGGCAGAACACCGGCCCCATCGAACGTTTTATATCACTGCCGTTCAGCGTGAGTTTCACTCCTCTTCCAGGGCGAAGGCGATATGCGCCCCGACACCCAGAGGCATGACGCTTTCATCGATATCGAATCTGCCGTTGTGGTGGGGCGCGCCGCTGCCCAAAGCTTCATTGCGGATCCCCAGGAGCCCCAGGGCTCCGGGGTATTTTTTCATATAGAGGCTGAAGCTCTCGGAGGCGAACCAGGTCTCGCAGTTCCCGATGACTTCGGGGGAAAACATCTTTTCAACGCCGCGTCTCACTCTCTCCGCGGTCATAGGATCGTTGACCGCCGGGGGCAGGATGATCCTGTTGTTAGCCGCGAACCTCACTTTGCACAGGAAACTGTCCGCGGTATTCTCCGCCGTACGCCGAACGATCGCAAGGGCCTTTTCCCCCTCATCGGGGCAGAAATACCGGGCTGTGCCCGAAATATAAGCGGTCTCGGGGATCACGTTGTACGCCTCCCCGGCCCTGAAAACGCACATCCCCAGGGTGATGGTCTCCCGGGCGGACAGCTGGTTGTTGAAGGCCGCGTCCAGCTGGGTGACGATATGGGCCGCCGGGATGATGGGATTGACCGCCTGATCCGGCCTGGAGCCATGGCCCGCTTTTCCGATCACGTGAAAGCCGATCCCCACCATACCGGCCATCCGGGGCCCGGGAGAGATATCGAGCTTCCCCGCGTCCAGCCCCGCGTAGACGTGCAGGGCAAAGCAGCTCTCCACCGGGTACTTCTCAAGGGCGGAGAGCATGTTCTCCACTCCCGTATTCTCCTCCTCGCCCTCCTCGAAGCAGCACAGCACCGTGCCCTTCAGGCGGTCCCGCAGGTCCATGAGCACTTTGACAGCGCCCAGGAGCATCGCCATATGCGCGTCGTGGCCGCAGGCGTGGCACCGGCCCGGCATCTCCGATACGCAGGCTTTCGGCCCGCGGAGATTTTCCGGCTCCTCAATGACTGGGAGCCCGTCCATATCCGCCCTCAGGAGCCGGGTGTTCCCGGGGATCCGGCCCGTCACGCGCGCGATCAGCCCCGTGCCCTCCACCTTCTCAAAGGGCACGCCCATCGCATTAAGTTCCCGCATCAGTATCTCCCGGGTGCGCTCTTCCCTGCCCGCCGTCTCCGGACAGCGGTGCAGTTCACGCCGGATGGAGATCATGTAGTCCCGCTTTTCCTCGATGAGCGATCTGATCTTAAGATCCATTTTCCGTCACCTTTCCGTAAACAGACCGTATTCTGTTTATTCGCACAGATACCTGACCACATGGTCATGGATGACTTTGCGCACCTCGGGGCTCCAGAAATTGCCCTCGTGCTCCGCGCCGTCCACATAGAACGCTTCCGCGTCCGCGCCCGCTTCCTTCAGCCGCAGATACAGCTTTTCCATCTGATCAACGGGCACCACCGGATCCCCGGTGCCGTGGAGCAGGGTGAAGGGCGGATACTTTTTCCCCTCCGTGACACGGCAAACGGGACTGTAAAGGCGCATCACCTCGTCCCAGGCGGTCTCGTCCGGGCCGAAATACCCGGTCATGGCCTCCCGGATCCCGGGCCAGTCCTTCAGATGATCGAACAGCGCTTTAAGATCAGTGGGCGCGAAGCAGGCGATCACGCCGCACACACTGTCGCTCATATCGGCATATTCCGCTGTCTTAAGATCGGGATCGTCCCCGGTGAGCCCCAGAAGACACACGGTGTTTCCGCCGGAGGAAGTGCCGAAAGCCAGGATCCTGTCCGGGTCCACGGCGTACTCCGCCGCGTGAGCGCGCAGGAAACGGACGGCGCATTTCACATCCTTCAGGAAAGCGGGGAACACGTGGCCGTCCCGCGCGCTGCGGTGGGACACGGTGGCCACGGTGAAGCCTTCCTCCGCGTACCGGGACAGCATCGGGAGCTCATATCCCAGGTTGGGCGTGGTCCAGGAACTGCCCTGCACGAACAGGATCGTGGGACGCGGCGCGATCCGCGTGCGGTCGTCCTTGGGCGCCCAGGGCACGATCAGGGTCATCTCCTGACCGTTGTCGGAATAGCGGATATGCTCAAGCACCTCGGCCTGGCCTTTCAGGGACGGGTTCATGGGCAGCACGGGGATGGATAAGATCATCTTGGGCCTCCTCATGATCAGCATGTTACCGCAAGGGTAAAACATTTCGGCCGGATAGTCAATACCGGCCAGGATTGCAATCCCGCCGCATTTAAGATAAAATCAACGCGGGAACAAAAAGGATTGGGAGGACTTGGGTCATGGATCAGATCGTCATCGGGGTCAAACGCAGGGGGCGCCCTTCCGAGAAGATCATCCGGGGAGCGATGATCTTCTTCGCGGTATTTTTCCTGCTGCAGGGGATCATGTTCTCCACAGGCTTCATGCTGCCCTGCTTCCTGATGGCCGCCGCCTACTACTGGTACAGGCACTCTTCAAAAAAGGAATACGAGTACACCCTCGAGGACGGCTGGATGGCGATCGACCGGGTGAGCGACTCCGGACGCAGGCGCCTTCATGAGTTCCCCCTCGCCGACGTGAAATACCTCACGCTGCCCGATGATCCCCTGGTGGCGCCCTACCGCAGGGGCGGTACGGAAAAGATCAGGAAATTCGACTATACCTCCTATGAGGAGGGCGTACCGTATTACACGATGATCGTGGAGCAGACCGGCGCGCGGGCGAAATTCCTGCTGGACCTCACACCGGAGGCACTCAGGTACATCCGGCACCACAGCCGCGGCACCGTCCGGTACTGAGCAGCACTGATCTTTCTCACGTTTGTCCGTTTTTTTGCCCGGACTGACAGGATTTTTATTCCCGGGCGGAGAATAGCACAGTATCATACAATGTTAGGAGGAGATACCCATGGCTGATCGTATCGTGCTCAATCCCATTTCCTATCACGGCCACGGCGCCATCGAAAACATCCTGCCCGAGCTCACCGCGCGCGGCTGCAAAAAGGCCTTCGTGGCCACCGACCCCGACCTGATCAAGTTCGGCGTGACCAAAAAGGTGACCGACCTGATGGAGAAAGCCGGCTTTGCCTACGAAGTGTACAGTGACATCAAGGCCAACCCCACCATCGAGAACGTGCAGCACGGCGTGCAGGCCTTCAAGGACGCCGGGGCCGACTGCATCGTGGCCGTGGGAGGCGGCAGCGCCATGGACACCTCCAAGGCCATCGGCATCATTGTCGAGAACCCCGAATTCGCCGACGTCCGCTCCCTGGAGGGCGTCGCCCCCACCAAAAAGCACGCTGTGTTCACCATCGCCGTGCCCACCACCGCCGGCACCGCCGCCGAAGTGACCATCAACTACGTGATCACAGACGTGGAAAAGAAGCGCAAGTTCGTGTGCGTGGACGTGAATGACATCCCCGAAGTGGCGGTCGTGGATCCGGATATGATGTCCACCATGCCCAAGGGCCTCACCGCCGCCACCGGCATGGACGCCCTGACCCACGCCATCGAAGGCTACATCACCAAG
>CADCQZ010000318.1 GCA_902803675.1 uncultured Eubacteriales bacterium | reverse complement strand
GACCGGTCTGTACAGCATGATCGCCGATTCGGACACCAAGCTTCCTCAGAACGATTCCACCTCCACGCTGTTCATCAACACCATCGCTGGCATTCTGGAATCCTATTACAACGCGGGTGTGCTGGCGACCGGCGCGTGGCGCGGCGCGGCCATCTCCGGGATCTCCACCGGTGACGTGGTGGACCACGGCTACAACATTTCTGTCGACAGCTTCGACATGCAGTCTGTTTCCGACCGGGCCGCTCGCAAGGCCATGCCCATCACGGTCCTGCTGCTCCTGTCCGGCGCGGTGGAATCCGTGGTGCTCAACCTTAATATTCAGACCTGATCGGAAAGGAGGTAAACTATGGCTTTTTCCGTCTATTCCCTCGCGGACGTATCCGTGACGATCAACAATGACGCGGTCAAGAAGTGCGTGCTGTCCGACTGCGGCGCCGGCAGGATCACCATCTCTCATGCGGGCGATATGGCTTCCAACACCCGGACCGCCACCGGTTATGTGGTGGTCAACCGTCTGGTGAGCCGTGACGGTTCCATCGGGCTGGAGATCCCCAACAACTCCGAAGCCGACGCCTATATGCGCAAGTGGATCAACCACCTGAAGACCTGCAAGACGAGCGAGTTCGCCAAGACCACGCTCACCGTGAACGATCCCGCCGGAGGCAGGACGCTCACCATGAGCGGCGTGGTCCCTCAGAAGGAGCCGGACGAGGGTTACGACCAGACCGCCGGCAACCGGCAGTACAATCTTCTGTACGCCGAAATGAAGGAATCCAAAAGCAAGTGATCTTTTCTTCCGTCCGCCCGGAGCGGTTTCAAGCCCGGGCGGACGGAACCAATTGACAAAAACGAAAGGGGTGCGTTATGCGCGAGATCACTAAGGAAGTTGTCCATTCCTTTGACGGGGAGGACATCACTTTTCAGATCACCAAAATGGATGCCCTCAGGGGCACGTGGCTGATGAAATTCTGCGTGGAGAAGATCCTTCCGCTTTTCAATAAACTCCGGGACGTTTTTGCCCAGGAGCCTGACGACAGCAAAACGGATGAGGAACTGGCGAAGGAAAGGACCGAGCAGATCATCGCCATCCTGCCGGACGTTCTGGCGTCCCTGTCGGAGGACGATGTCCTCACCCTTGAAAAACGCTGCCTGTCCACTGTAAAAGCAGTCGTTCCCGGGGGCCTGCATCCGGTGCTGTCCGGAGACCATTTCGGTCTGGAGGAACTGGAATACGACATCATGACCACGCTGGTGCTGTGCTACGAGGTCATCGAATTCAACCTGGGGAGTTTTTTCGGCGGAAGCCTCTCAGCTTTGCGCCTGCGCAGGCAAGATACCTGAACGTGACCTGCGAGAACGTGGATGAGTGGCTTTACGCGCCTGTCGCGGCAGGTATGTGGCGGCAGCATGAACTGTGGGACGGAACATATACCTTTGAAGATCTTTTGGACGTGATAGAGATCATGCAGGTGCGCTCCGAAAACGAGCGGAGAGCGATGGAAGCGAAGTAAAGGAGGCGGCCGCTGTGCCCAATGTCATTCAGGAAAATGTGATACGCCTCGGGACGGAAATCGACAACGAAGGCGTAGAGAAGATCCTGCGGCTGCTGGATCTTAACAAGCTCAAGGCCATGGGCATGGCGGCTGCCATATCCGGTTTGACGGCGGCTGTTTACAAGTTCATCGAATCCTCCGCGAAACAGGAGATCGAGCTGGAACGTCTTGCCCGGAAAAAGAATCAGGATATCGAGACCACCAGGGCACAGGAGACGGCCCTCAAGTCCATGGGAAAGACCATGGACCAGATCAAGCAGGACAAAGCCCTCAAATCGGTCTATGACGATATCGTAAAACTGAACAAGTCCCTTGAACTGCCCAATGCTACAAGTGCCATGGCCAAGGTCACGGAAATGAGGAACTCTTTCTGGGCCTTGCGGTCCACGGTCAATTATGCCGTCACCGCCATCGGGCATCAGGTCCTGATCAACCTGGAGCGGCCTCTTGAGAGGATCACGGCGGCCCTGAAGGAGGGGCAGAGCTGGGTTCAGAACAACTGGGACGGCATCGTCAGCAACGT
>CADCQZ010000317.1 GCA_902803675.1 uncultured Eubacteriales bacterium | reverse complement strand
GTGGGGCTCACATGCACCGGGATCGGAGCCGACGTGGCGCTCTATTTCTGGCCCTCCGCCCTGATCAGGGAGTTCATCGCCGTGTTCCTGACAAAGAAGTTCCTTTTCTTCTCCATCCTCGGATATCTCGCGGTCATCAGCCCGATCCTGTACGCGATGATCGGCTGACAGTCCCGGAGCGTCGGGGATCTGAGATCACCGCTTCCCCGGATCACCGCCGCCTGAACAGGAGGTAGAACATGGATACCCTTCTAAGAGAACACGCCGACTTCATCGTCCGCGGATCGATCGGCGCCGTCATGCCGGACGCCGCCGTGCTCAGAGCCCTGAAGGGGATGACCTTCCCCGGCAGAGTATTCATCCTCGCCGTCGGCAAAGCGGCCTGGCGCATGGCGCGTACCGCCGCGGAGACTGTCGGCGGAAACGTCGCCCGGGGCATCGTCATCACTAAATACGGCCACCTTCAGGGGCCCTTAAAAGGCTTTGAGTGCTTCGAGACCGGGCATCCCGTGCCGGACGAAAACTCCTTCAGGGCCACGGACGCCGCGGTCAAAATGGTATCGGGGCTCCGGGCGGATGACACGGTATTGTTCCTGCTCTCCGGCGGCGGCAGCGCGCTGTTTGAAAAGCCCCTGGTGCCTCCCGAGGAGATACGGGATATCACCGGGCAGCTCCTGGCCTGCGGCGCGGACATCACCGAGATCAACACGATCCGCAAACGCCTCAGCGCCGTCAAGGGCGGCCGCTTCGCTCAGATGTGCCGACCCGCGCGGGTCGAAACGGTCATCCTGTCCGACGTGCTGGGCGACGCGCCGGACATGATCGCCTCCGGCCCCGCATGCCCCGACACGTCCACCCGCGGGGACGCGATGAGGATCATCGACCGGTACGGCCTCCGGCTGAGCGGCGACGCCCTCAAGCTGATGGAGACCGAGACACCCAAGGCCCTTGATAACGCGCTCACCAGTATCGGCGGCGGCGTGCGGGAACTGTGCGCCGCGGCGGAAAAAGCCTGCCGGCAGCTCGGCTACGAGCCCCTGGTGCTCACGGACCGCCTGTGCTGCCGGGCCCGGGACGCCGGGAGCTTCCTCGCCTCTATCCTCAGGACGCATGAGAACAGCGGAAAGTCCCTGGCCTTTATCGCGGGCGGCGAGCCCGTGGTGGATCTTACAGGGCACGGCCTGGGCGGGCGCGCCCAGGAGCTGGCCCTGGCGGCCGCGCCGGGCATCGGCGGCATCCGGGGCGCGGCGGTGTTCTCCTTCGGCAGCGACGGCACCGACGGGCCCACGGACGCGGCCGGCGGATACGTGGACGGGGACACCTGCGGCCGCCTGAAGGAAATGAAGGTGGACATCCACGCCGTGCTCCGGGACAACGACGCCTATCACGCCCTTGAAAAGACGGGCGGGCTGATCGTGACCGGGCCCACCGGCACCAACGTGAACGACCTGGCGGTGGCGCTGCTGCGCCGGGGATGAGCGTCCGCGGCATTTGGGATGGACCAGCGGCAGGGCCGCGGTCAGGACCGGATCGATGAAGGATATGGAAAACGGTGACGACATGCTTTTCAGAAAAGCCGAAATGAGCGAAGCGCCGGCTGTCATGGCCCTCTACCGGTCGGTGATCGGGACGGAGTTCTGCACATGGGACGGATCGTACCCCGGAGAGAGGGAGATCGCGGGAGATCTTTCGGCGGGAACGCTGTATGTGCTCGAGTTCGGCCGGGAGATCATCGGAGCGATCTCCATCGTGCCGGAAAACGAGCTTGATCACCTCGGCTGCTGGGCGGAGAGCAAAAACGCCCGTGAGTTCGCGCGGGTCGTGATAAGGCCGGATCATCAGCGTCAGGGAGCGTCCGCCCGCCTGGTGGAAGGCGTTATCGGCGAGCTTCAAAATGAGGGGGCCGCCGCGATCCATATCGCCGCGGCGAAGCGGAATATCCCGGCCCGGAAGCTCTACCGGAGGATGGGTTTCGTTATCCGCGGCGAAGCCGATATGTACGGGCACCGTTTTTGCCTGTGTGAAAAGGCCGTCGGAACGGTATGCCCCGATGGGGACCGGTGCGGGATCGATCTGATCGGCATCGACCGCGTTTTAAAGCGCGGCACCGGCAAAGTGATCACACGGCAAGCCGGCGCGCTGCTGGTATACGACAGCGTAAGCGGCGCGTACTTGCTGGGCTGTGAGGATCCGGCGGCGGGTGAGGACGTCCTCGGGAGACATATCGGCGACGACTGCCGGCTGCTCATGATATCGGATCACGGCCTCGGGCTGAGAGCCTTTGCCCGATACGGCTTTGAAGGCATGATGGAATGTTATCAGACAGCGTATCACGGGGGCATGCCGGTCCTGACAGGCTGCCTTGACATGAGGGAAGCGGAAGAAGAAGACCTGCCGGTGCTGACGAAAACGTATGACCTTGTGAGCGCCGATGAGATGCGGCGCATCGTGGAGCGCCGGAAGCTCCTTCTCGGATACGCGGACGGCCGCCTGGCAGGCTTTGTGGGAGAGCACCTGGAGGGCAGCATGGGCCTGATGTATGTTTTCCCGGAGTTCCGGCGCAGAGGGTACGCTTCGGAGCTCGAGAAGGCGATGATCTCAAGGACGCTCCGGGAGGGCTTCATCCCCTTCGGGCAGGTGGAAAAAAGCAACAGCGCCTCCCTGGCGCTGCAAAGAAAGCTCGGCCTCACCGTATCCGACCGGCTGATATGCTGGATGTGGAGATGAGTTGAATAAACGGGGCGTGAAGGCGGCGCTCTACGAGACACCCTTTATCCGGCCGCCGATACGCCCGGAGCCTTTAAAACCAGGGCTGACCAAAACGCAGGGGCCCGGCCGCATGAGCCGGGCCCCTGCTGCCGCAGCGTTCACAGCCCGAAGCAATACCCCGCCGCGATCCCCAGCCCCGCGCTCAGACCGATCAGCGCGATGGGGCTGATCTTTTTGAACGCCAGCACAGCCGACAGGAGGAACACGGGGATACTGAACAAAAGCACCGGCGTGACCGCGAAGCCGTCCGGGAAGAACACGTTCCGCCCGAGGCTGATCAGGGCTGCCCCGATCAGGCCGATCACCGCGGGCCTCAGGCCCGCCATGGCGCCTTTCACGACGCGGCTCCTGCGGAACCGGTCATACATCCCGGCCACAACGAGCATCACGATCAGGGACGGCAGCACCACGCCCAAAGTGGCGCAGACACTGCCCGGGATCCCCGCCGTGATCCGTCCCACATAGGTGGCGATATTGACGGCGAAGGGGCCTGGCGTGCTCTCGCTCACCGCGATGAAATCGATCAGCTCCTCCAGGCTCATCCAGCCCTGTTCGGTCACCGCGTTCTGGATGAGGGGGATCATGGCGTAGCCGCCGCCGAAGGTGAAGGCGCCGATCAGGAAAAAGCGCCAGAACAGCTCAAGAAGGATCATTCCGTCCTCCTTCCCGACCGCAGCGCGATCCCCAGAACAGCGCTCCCGATGATCACCGGCAGAGCGCTCACCTTCAGGACACACACCAGCACGAAGGCGCAAACCATGACCGCCACGGAGAACCAGTCCTTCCCGCACTGGGAGAACAGTTTCCACAGCGCCCGGAGGATCAGCGCCAGCACGCCGGCGCGGATGCCGATGAAAGCGTACCGCACCGCCCTTAAATGCTCAAAGGACTTGAGCACGTAGGATATCGCGAGGATCATGAAAAAGGATGGGAGCACCACGCCCAGGGTGGCGCAGACGGCGCCCTTCACCCCCGCCACCTTGCGGCCGATGAAGGTGGCGCTGTTGATGGCGATGGGGCCCGGTGTAGACTCCGCGATGGCGACCACATCCAGGATGTCCCCGTCACTGACCCAGTGCTTTTTCTCCACGGCTTCCCGCTGGATGAGGGGGATCATCGCGTAACCGCCGCCGAAGGTGAAGGCGCCGATCCT
>CADCQZ010000316.1 GCA_902803675.1 uncultured Eubacteriales bacterium | reverse complement strand
TCACTTTCCCCTTCGGCATGGCGCAGGTCGCTTCCGCGAAGTCCAGTTTAGTCACGAAATGCGGTGATATCTCGCAGGTGTCCACATTGTCGCAGCCGGGGTTGGGCTTCAATCCCGCGAATTCCTGGATGAACAGGCTGGAGATGTCCCCCAGAAAATGATGGTTCCTGGATCCGCCGCCGCTGCCGTCAGGCTCCGGGAAGCATTCCCACAGAGAGGTGGCGCCGTGGGCGATCCAGTATCCGTATGAGGTCCGGGTCTTTGATGTGATCAGTTCATACGCCAGGTCGGCTTCCCCGGCGTTCACCAGGGCGTGGAAAACGTGCCTGAGGCCGATCATGCCGCAGGCGTTCACGTCCCCGTCCCCGTGGATGATCTGTGTGAGCCGCTCCCGCGCGGCGGGCAGTTCATCGTCATCGAACAGCCCCGTCTCGATCGCCAGGGCCTGGGAAGTCTGGCAGCAGCCCGCGGCGGTGAGGGTCTTCGGGTCGATCAGGTGGTCCCGGAAGCTTTTGCGCAGATCCAGGGCGAAGGCCCGGGCGTAGTCCGCCTCCCGTTTCAGCCCCGCCCGCTCAAACAGGAACGCGGCTTTCCGGGCCATGTCGTATACGGTGGCGGTGTCCGTGACACACAGGGGAGAGGCGATGCCGCCGCGCGTCTTCTGAAACGGATCCACCCAGTCGCCCAGCCCTACGGCGATCAGGCCGCGCTCGTCACGCCTGCGGGAGATATAGTACAGGTACCGGAGGATCATGCCGGCGTTTTCATGGATCACCTGCGCGTCGCCCGTAAAGCGGTAGATGTGATAGGGCAGGCTGACGCACACGCTGTCCCACGCCGGGCCGTTGCCCCAGGTGAATCCCCATCCGCCCGTGGGCACGATGCCCGGCAGCGCGCCGTCCTCCCGCTGGGCGAGGCGGATATCATACAGCCATTCCCTCAGGCTGTTTTCCGCCGTCAGGTTCAGCAGCATGTGCTCCGCCGACACGGAAGCGTCGCCCGTCCAGCCGTTCTTCTCCCGGTGGGGGCAGTCCGTGGGGAAATAGTAAAAATTCGAAAGGTCCGATCTTCTGGTGCAGGCCTGCAGAGCGTTGATGACCGGATCCGAGCAGGCAAAGCTCGCGCGCTCTTTCAGGCTCGAATGCATCACCAGGAACTTAACCGCGTCCCCGTCCGCCTGCTCGGGGGTGAGCCCTTCCACGATGGCGTACCGGAACCCGTCGTATTTGAATACGGGCAGGAAGCTCTCGTCCCCGCCTTTGCAGATATATTCGTCCGTCTGCCCGTATTCGATATACCGCCGGGTGGCGTTTTTCCGCAGGAATACCGTGGAGTTCACAGACACTCTCCCGTGCAGCAGGTCTTCCGCGTGACGCACCGTGACGGTCTGGCCCGGTACGCTGTTCCGGATGAACAGCCGGGTGACGCCGGCGGAGTTCACGCCGAAGTCGTATACATAGGCTTTTTTCGCCACGGCGCCCTCAAGGGGCGCGGCGCCGGGCTTCATGCTCTCATAGCAGAAGGGCATCTCCTCGTGATACGTGATGCTCACGGGGTCAAGCACCTGCGATACTTCGATGGGGTCGGCGCTGCAGAGCCTCGGTACGCCCCGGGGCTTTTTTTCCCTCAACGCGCTCGTCCAGGCGCTGTCGTCATAGTCCGCCTCGTTCCATCCGGGTATTTCCTTCCGGGCGTCGTACCGGCAGCCCATCCTCAGATCATCGAACGTGACGGGGGAGGGATGGGTGCGGAAGCTCTCGTCCGCTTCGATCTCGGCTTTGTTCGTCCCGTCCGTCGCCTCCAGGCACAGGGCGACAGTGGGCGCGCCCCGGCCGGGCGCCTGGTCGAGATCCCAGATAAAGCCCCCGAAAGCGTTGCGGAAACCGTTGCCCAAAAGGATCCCGACAGCGTTCTTTCCTTTTCGGAGCAGGCCCGTCAGGTCGTAACGGTCATAATAGCACACGTCGTCCGGATTGCTGATATAGGGAGCCAGGGGGCCTTTGGTGATGTTTCTGCCATTGATGTACAGTTCATAAAACCCCAGGCCGCAGATGGTGATCTGAGCCTCGAGCGGCTCAAAGTCCAGGCAGAAGGTCTTTCTCAGGTACGGCGCAGGCACGTGGTGATCGAAATCGCACAGCTCCTCGGAAGCCTTGATGAAACGGCCGGAGAGTTTCATGATCCATCCCTCTTTCTTCCCGTCATTCCGCCCAGGCGATCTCGGCGCAGACCGGATAATGATCGGACAGGTACACCCCGTTCTCCTCATCCGTCCATTTGCTCACGCCCGTGCACCTGAGGGCTCCCCGCAGCACGATGTGATCGATCTGTTCGGGAGGGTCGGCCTTTCCGTAGCCGTGATAGGTGGCGCCCACGGAACGTGTCACGACCTGCAGGTCGGGATCGGAAAAAACAGCCCGCAGCTCTTCGCTGTCCGGCTCCGCGTTGAAGTCCCCGGCCAGGATCATGGGGGCCTGAGGGCAAAAGCTCTCTTTTCCGGCGCTGCTGAGGATCTGTCTGAGTCCCTGCTCCCGGGCCTCGGCTCCTACATGATCCAGATGGGTGTTGACCACCCGGAACGGTCTCCCGCTCTCTTCTTCCATCAGCAGGGCGTCCGTGCAGGTGCGGGGACAGGAGCTTTGTCCGGGGTACCGGCTGCCGGGCACCGCGGGCGTGGGGGAAAGCCAGAGGGTGCGCATCTCCAGCAGCTGGTACTTCTCTTTCAGGAAGGCCACGGTCATCTGTTCGCTGTCCAGTGCCTTTCCCCGGCCGCAGCCGATCAGGTAATAGTCGTCCAGGTTCCTCTTGAGCCAGGCTGCCATATGGGGCTCCGCTTCCTGAAAGCAGATCACATCCGGCTTTTCCCGTTCGATGGCGCGCAGGATGAGCGGCTGACGGTGAACGAAGCTGTTTTCCCCATCCTGTTGCCGATCACAGCGCAGGTTGAAAGTGACGAATCTCATAAGGCTCTTCCTTTCTGTATCGTTTTACGGCCATATCCCTTTGAACGTCTGGAAATAAGGGCCGTGTTCTGGTATAGTACAGGAAAGATGGACTTCGGGGAGGGCAGCGTTATGGACTGGCTGGAAGAAGCGACATCACCTGTATATGATCAACTGGCGAAACTCGGACGGCACAAACTGGCGGACATGTACCGCAGATGTTTCCGCAGCACGTGGGATACCACGCTCCAGCGGTCGGACGGGACGGTCTTCCTGATCACGGGGGATATCCCCGCCATGTGGCTGAGGGACTCATCCGCCCAGGTGTACCACTATGTGCCCCACGCGCGCAGGTATCCGCAGGTGCGTCAGGCGATCCTGGGCCTGCTGGAGAGGCAGTTCGGGTACATCATCCTGGATCCTTACGCCAACGCTTTCAACCGTGAAGCCGACGACCGCCGCAGCCATTGGGACGATACCTCCTGGACGGAGGAGGCGCGCCCCTTTATCTGGGAGCGCAAGTACGAGGTGGATTCCCTGTGCTATCCGATCCGTCTGGCTTACAGGTTCTGGAAGGCCACAGGAGCCGCTGAGTGGTGTTCCGCCACGTTCCGCCGGGCGGCGGAGCGGATCCTTGAGGTATGGGAAACGGAGCAGCATCACATGGAGCGGTCGCCCTATTATTTTTCCCGCGTCTGCCGCCGTCCTTCGGACACCCTTTCCCATGACGGCAGAGGCGCGCCGGTCGCTTATACAGGCATGACCTGGAGCGGTTTTCGTCCCAGTGACGACGCCTGCGAGTACGGCTACCTGATCCCGGCCAATTTCTTCGCGGTAAAGGCTCTGGAGCAGATGGAGGAGATCCTTCGCGCGCTGCTTCCGGATGAGAAGCTTTTGAAGTGTGCCCGCGTTCTTCGGGAGCAGATGAGCGACGGGCTGAGGCGGTACGCCGTTGTCGATCATCCGGTCTTCGGCCCGGTGTACGCTTACGAAACGGATGGTCTGGGGCATTTCAACCTCATGGATGACGCCAATGTGCCCAGCCTTTTGAGCCTGCCCTACCTGGGCTGTGTCCCCGCCGATGATCCCGTGTACCAAAACACACGCCGCATGCTGCTCAGTTCCGCGAATCCGTATTATTATGCCGGCACCTGCTTCAGGGGCATCGGCAGTCCCCATACGCCTGAGGGCTATATCTGGCCCATCTCCCTGTGCGTCCAGGGCCTCACCTCACAGGACGGGGCGGAGATCAGTCAGATCGTCCGCATGCTGGAGAACATGGACGCGGGCACCCTTTTGATGCACGAGGGCGTGCACAAGGACGATCCGGGTATCTATACCCGCCCGTGGTTCGCCTGGGCTAATTCCATCTTCAGCGAATTCATCGAAAAAGCGGTGCGTGACCTGACGTGACGACGGGGGCGGAGCCTTAAGTCTCGGGGAAAAACGGCTGGGAGAAAGCGGACATGCCCCAGCTCAGGCACATCTCCACACGGATATACTTTTCGCCGCCCTGGTATTTGTAAGCGGCGGTCTTTCCTTTGCCCGTCTGTATCTGGCGCGTCAGGCCGCCCTCACCGATGAAGCGGAAGGTCTTTTCCGGCTGATCGAAGATACTGTCGTGGTGGCACTCGGCCACGATCCACTCCCCGTCGGTATACAGCCTTTCAAAGCAGGCGCCGTTGGAAGCGTAGAGACTGCCGTGGCGCAGCGCTTCCATCACGCCTTCCTTTGACACTTCCTTCACCAGCATCATGTTCCAGGCGTTGTGCATGTCGCGCACGCAGTGGAAATCGTCGTTCCCGGTGCACCACACGCGTTTGCCCGCCGTCAGCGCGGCGTCCCACACATCCGTGGCGAGATGGCCCGGGCCGGTGAAACGGTCGCCGTTGATGATCTCGATGGCGGTGTAGCCGTTGAGCCCCTGTGTCATCCCGGCGGAAAAGTAATCCTTGAACCGCCAGTGGGGATGGGCCAGGATCGCTGCGCCGCCGTCTTTGATGATCTCGTCGATCACCCGCTGATAATCCTCCAGGGTGTATTCCTCGCTGTTCTTTTGGATGATGTCCTCCTGGAAGGTCATGCGGCATCCGATGCCCAGGATGTGATGACCGAAGGAATCCTCGCGCCCTTCGAGGAGGACGCAGTCATTTTCGCTGTCAGTGTCCTCGATGGGGCGGTACATCTCCTTTTTGCCGGACGTGGTGTGATCGGTGATCGCGAGAAAACGGTACTGCATCATGGGCAGCGCCCTGTAGCGGCAGGATCGGACGTAAAGGTCCACTACCTCCTTCAGGCTGTGGCTGCCGTCCGATACGTTCGTGTGGGTGTGCAGGTTGCCGCGGATCCAGGTGCCGTCGTCAAAATAGGGAGAGATCCATTTCATCACGCAGTCCTCCTTCGATGTTCGGGATAAAGATCGGACGGATCAGCGTTTCTGCTGTGTCGGGCCGTAATTGGCCGCGCCGGTATAGGTCACGTCCTCCGGCCGGGGCAGCACCTTTTCCCTGCGCAGGTCCCGCTGATAAAGGCGCAGATGCTCCCCGTGGGGGGTCATGTCCACCACATCCGGCCCCCGCCAGGAGACGGTATACTCCTGCCCGGCGGCGGTCTCTTTCCTGCGCACCGTGCGCAGGGGATGCCTGAGAGCGACGGTGTCGCCGGGAGCGGCGGGGGGGCTCATGATCAGGCCGTTCTCCTCCCGGAAAGGGACGGGCAGGCCGTTCACCAGGCATTCCACGCGGGACCCCATGAAGGGATAGCGGCGGAACGCGGCACGGCCGCCTTTTTTGAGCGTCAGGCGCATCCCGCCCCGGTCCGGATAATCGCTCTCAAGGCGCCAGGACGCCGTCTCCTTGTCCAGAGGGATATTCACGGTGACCATGTCTTCTGTCTCTGTCACTGCCTTGTCCCACACCAGCTGGATGGCGATGGGAGCGGTCCCCGCGCAGCAGCCGGCGATGGAACGGAACTTGGAAAGGGAGATGGAGTTCGGCATGGAGCCGCCGGTGAACCCGCCGATCATGCGCCTGTCGATATCCCGCCAGGTGGTGCTCATCGTGTCGGGCCGGTCGTTGTCCGTTACCACATAGGTGGCGCTGGTGATCTGGTTCTCCGCGAACTGGTTCCGGGAGAACTTTACGATGTCCTGCCAGTATTCCGGGTGCCCGTGCGCCGTCAGTTTTTCGGCCATCACCAGCATATCCTTAAGGCAGCAGGTCTCGCAGTGCTCTTCCCGCATGGGATGCCACTGGGCGTATTCCGGCACCCAGCCGAAGGAGGAGGACAGGGACCGCACGTGATCGTAGATCCCTTTGGCGGCGGTCATGTAAAGGGGATCGCCCGTGGCGTCCGTCAGGTCCATGAGGCCGGAAGCCACCCACACGGCGGAGTGGACGTGGCCGAAGAAGGCGTATTTGTAACTGAAATACCGGGACGGGCCCAGAAGCTGGTTGGCCAGGCCTCTGGCCAGATCCAGCGCCGTTTCATCTCCCCATTCCAGCGCCCTTGTCATCAGGGCGGGGATCACCACGCCGTTGCGGATGGGTTGTTCCCCGCGGCCCGTGTGCCGCGTCAGGTCGAATCCGCCGTCCATCAGATAGACGTCGTTAGGGAACTCGTAGATCGGTTTTTCCTCCGGGGAGTCTCCGGACCAGAAAGTGCGCACTTTCCGCTCGATCACCAGGGACCGCATGCCCCGGATGAGGCCGGTGATCCTTTCCTCCATTTCCCTGTCCCCGGGGTCTTTGCGCAGGATGCGGTTCAGGGCGGGCAGGATATAGCCCATCTCATGGAACGAAGCGTGCATGGTGTGGGTCCAGGGATAGGGCGCGTGATAGCGCAGTCCCATGGGCCCCCAGCTGCTGCGCAGGAGCGTCTCGAATCCCGCCAGCACTTCACTGCCTTCCGATGTGCCCAGTACCTGCATGGCGCTGTCCAGCCCCTCATACCAGGATCCCGCCAGCTCCGCGTCGTCCACCCGGCAGTGAGCGGCCTCGGCGGGTTTCTGGTTGGGCAGGATCAGCCAGTAGGGCAGGTAGCCGTTTTTCTCGTCCACCATATTCGTCAGGTAGTGATGGGCCAGCCGGGCCATGCGCAGGGGATCAAAATGCTCGTATCTGTTCATGCTGTTGACCCGCCTTTCTTTAAAGCGAGGCTTTTTTTATTGCTCCCATCATACAATATCCGCTCCTTCGTGTAAAGGCGATATCAGGAAAATGACCGCGGGATCATAAAAATGGACCACCCGAAAAATGTTCTATCTGGTATTTTCACGGGCAGAATGTCATAAAAACGGTGTGAAGATCAGAAGTTTTGACTTGCTTTTCCCGGGAGGTGCTGATATGCTGAAGCTGCTTAAATCGATATACACAGTGCGAAATACCATATTTGGAACAGGAGGAGACGGCCGTGACGGCGATGAACGCAGCGGAAGTCCGGCGCAGAAAAAGACGTTCTTTCTGGCGCCGCGTGCGCAAGCACAAGCTTCATCTGATCATGATCCTGCCGGTGATATGCTGGTATCTGCTGTTCAAGTACGGCCCGCTGTACGGCGTGACCCTGGCTTTCAAGGAGTTCAGGCTGCTTCAGGGGATCTTCGGCAGCCCGTGGGTGGGTTTTGACAATTTCAAACGCCTGTTCGAGAGCTACAATTTCTGGAACGTTTTCCGCAACACGGTCACCATCGCCGCGATGAAATTCGTGTTCGGTTTCCCCGCTCCCATCATCCTGGCGCTCATGCTCAACGAGCTTCGGCCCCAGAGATACAAGCGGGTGGTACAGTCCCTGAGCTATCTGCCCCACTTCGTTTCCTGGGTCATCCTCACCGGCATCTTCATGGTGATCCTGTCACCCACCCGGGGCCCGGTCAACACCATGCGCAGGGCCATGGGGCTGGAGAGCATCTATTTCCTGGGGGATCCCAAGTA
>CADCQZ010000315.1 GCA_902803675.1 uncultured Eubacteriales bacterium | reverse complement strand
TACACTTCCGTGTTGTAGAACCACAGGTTCAGTTCCAGCATCAGGGGGGTGAGGGTCATGTAGCTCTCGGGCACAGAGCCGAAGATGGAGGCGGGCTGGTAGTTGTGCAGCTTGCCGTCGGCGAAGATCTCGAAGGTGTACTCGCCCACCTGCTCCTTGCTGTGCAGGATGTCCACGGTGTGGATGCCGCTGTCGTACTCGGTGAGGAACTTCTCTTTGAGGGTGCCGGAGGAGATGTCGTACACTTCCACCTCGATGCCCGGATAGGCTTCCATGAAGGCGTTGGCCACCTTCTGGGTGCGACTGGAGATGGTGTAGATCACCACTTTGCCTTCGGCCTTGGCCTTTTCATAGAGCTCGTCCATGCTCTCGTCCAGGTTCAGGCCGTTTTCCTCGGCCCATTTGTCCTCCTTCTCGCCGGCCAGGGCCGCGGCGGAAACACTGAGGATCATGATCAGGGACAGGATCAGCGCCAGGATCTTTTTCATGGGTCATCCTCCTTTGATATGATGATATTTTTACCCCTTCCGGGGTCGGTGACGTCAGTCGTCCTCGGCGCCCGCCAGCTTGACGAGGCGGCCGGTCCCGTCGGCGAAAACATTGATCAGGTCCGGATCCACGGTGAGAAAGACTTCCTCGTCGGTGCGGTAGTGCTTGATGCCCAGGCGCTTGGCCAGGAAGGTGCTGTCTCCCACCGCCAGCTGGATGAGGGTCTCCGAGCCGGCGGGCATGCAGCTGTACACCCGGGCCTTCACCGCGCCGGGCGCGCTCTCTTTTTTCAGGCGGACCTGTTCCGGCCTGAAGCCCAGGACGCATTTGAACGCGCCGCCGGAGGGCGCCTCGGCGGTGAAATCGGCCCTGTCGTAAACGAAGGTGCCCAGGGCGCTGCTCACGGTCATCTTCCCGTCCTCCACCCGGGCGTCGCCCCGGATCAGGTTGATGCGGGGATTGCCGATGAATTCCGCCACCTTCAGGGAAACGGGGTTGCGGTACAGGTCCATGGGGGAGGCCGCCTGCTCGATGTGCCCGTCGAAAAAGATGGCGATGCGGGTGCTCAGCGTCAGGGCCTCCACCTGGTCGTGGGTCACGTAGATCACCGTGGTGCCCATGTCCTCGTGCAGGCGCTTGAGCTCGGAGCGCATATCGATGCGCAGTTTGGCGTCCAGGTTGCTCAGGGGCTCATCCAGCAGCAGCAGCCCCGGGGAGGCCGCGATGGCGCGGGCGATGGCCACGCGCTGCTGCTGGCCGCCGGACAGTTCCGAGGGATACCGCTTCTCGAACTGGGCGATCTGCATGCGCTCAAGGGCGCCGGTGACCCGCTCCCGGATCTGCGCCTTGCTCATCCTGGCCACCCTGAGGCCGAAGGCCACGTTCTCGAACACCGTCATGTGGGGCCACAGGGCGTAGGACTGGAACACCAGGTTGAGCCCGCGCTTGGAGGGCGGCTCGAAGAACAGCTCCCTGGCGTTCACCACGGTGCGCCCGTCCATGGTGATGGTGCCTTCCTGGGGCTTCTCAAGGCCCGCCACCACCCGCAGCGTGGTGGTCTTGCCGCAGCCGCTGGGGCCCAGCAGGGTCATGAACTCGCCGTCCTCGATGGTCAGGTCCACGTCCCGGAGCACGTGGTTGTTCCCGTAGTATTTATTGATATGGCTCAGCACGATGCGGCTCATGTCTCAACCTCCCAATCCGCCGGCGATGTCGGCGTCGAAGAACTTGTTGGCGATCCAGTAGAAGAAGAACACCATCACGAACATCACGATGGCCACGGCGCTGGCGGGCTGCTGGAAGCCGCCGGTGGAGTAGGTATAGGCCATGTAGGGCAGTGTGGCCTGGCTGGGGGTCATCAGGATCATGATCAGGTCCAGTTCCTTCATGATGCTGATCAGGATCAGCATCAGCCCGCTCATGAAGCCGTTTTTGGCCAGGGGGAACACGATGCGCATGAACCGGGTCACGAAGCCGGCCCCCGCCAGCTGGCCCGCCTCCTCCAGCTCCGTGCTGATCTGCAGCATGTTGCTGGTGCCCGCCCGGGAGGCGAAGGGCAGGTGCTTCACGATGGATACCAGCACCAGGACGGTGAAGGTGCCGTACAGGGAGGGGATCAGGGTGATGTCGAGGCCGAACACGTTCACCTTCGTGGGGGTGGCGAACATGGCCAGGTACATGGCGCCGAAGGCGATCGAGGGGATCAGGTAGGGGATGAACACCAGCTGCTCCACCAGCTTGCCGCTCCTGAGCCGACGGCCCCGGCTGTTGATGTAGCCCAGCATCTGGCCGAACAGGGTGGCGATGAGGGAAGTCAGGCCCACGAGCAGGAGCGTGTTCTTCACGAACATCCAGAACTGGGGCGACCTGAACACCCCGGGCAGGCCGTCGGATATATTGGGATCCGCCTCGCCCAGCCAGTAGTGCCATGTGAAATTGCTCAGGCTGTAGTCGCCGGCCTTGAGCATGAAGGTCTGGTACAGGAGGACCAGCAGGGGCATCACCACCGCGAAGAGCAGGAACGCCGACAGGATCACCACGATGGGCCATTTCCATCCGCCCAGGCCGATGAGCGTCCCGCGGGCGCCCTTGCCCCCGATGGTGGCGTAGCTTTTGCGGCTGCCGATGAGCTTCTGGTTGATGAAGATGTTGACGCTCGCCAGCAGGATCAGTACCAGGCTGATGGAAAAGCTGATGCCTTTCTGGCTTTGCACCGTGTTGTACAGGGAGGTGGATATGGTGTAGTAGCCCACCTTGAGCCCCAGGAAGGAGGGCACGCCGAAGGTGCCCATGGACTTGGAGAAGGTGAGGATGATGCTGCTCAGGATCGCCGGCAGCACCAGGGGGAAGGTGATGCGCCGAAGGATCAGGCTCCTGCCCGCGCCCACGATCTCGCCCATCTCCTCCAGCTCGCTGTTGATGCTGCGCAGGGCGGCGGACACCAGCAGGTAGGCGTAGGCGTAATAGTGGATGGACAGCACGATGATGATGGCCACGGGCCCGTAGGCGAGCCAGTCCGGCGACCGGATGCCCAGGTAGCTCAGAAAGCCCGCCGCCCCGCCGATGGTCTCGTTCCTGAACACGGTCAGCCACGCCATGGATTTGCACCAGGAGGGCAGCATGTAGGGGATGATCACCGCCAGGGAGAAAAACTTCTTTCCCGGCAGGTCCGTGCGCACCATCAGCCAGGCGATCAGGCTGCCCATGGTGATGGACAGGGCGCTGGTGGACAGGGCGATGATCAGCGAGTTGCGCAGGGGGATCCAGAACAGGTTCCGGCTCACGTCGCTGAACAGGAGCCGGTTCCAGTAATACCAGGTGAACTCGCCCTCGGTGCCGCCCTTCACGCGCCTCAAGTCCGACCGGGCCAGGGTGAGGGTGGTCTTGATCATCTCGATCAGGGGCACCAGGATCAGGTAGGCCAGGAGGATCACGGCGATCAGGGTGATGATGTTGTACGGGTTGGTGAAGGTGTTGCGCAGGCGGTTCTTAAAGCGGCGCCCGCGGGAATGATCCGGGGCCTGCTCTTTGCCGGTCATTTTTCACGGCTCCTTTCCGCGTCTGGCTCCGCCGGCTTTGGGTCCGGCAGGCGGGGAAGGGGGAACGCTGGTCACATGGGGAGGCTCTGGGCCGGTCCGATCGATTTTTGACAGCTTTTCTCTATAATATGCTTTATGAGCCCGTCATGTCAATGATGACTCGGGCTCCGCCGGGCGGTGAACGGCGGATTTTTTTTACCTCCGCCCGTCTGACGCCTTGCAATTTGGCTTTTTCCGGTATAGAATATGAATGAAACATACATTTGTATATGTGGGGCGGGCCCCGCAGGATAAGGCGTGCTTCCGCCCGGATGTGTGGGGAAAACATATGGATAAAAGAGAGCGTGTCACCGCGGCGTTCCGCGGAGAGGAAGTGGACCATGTGCCGGTGTGCATGTGGAAGCATGTGCCGCCCCGGTACTGGGGGGACGATGAGAAGTTCGCTGAAGTCCAGGCCGGCTTTTACCGCGCGACGGACGTGGATTTCATGAAGCTGTCGGGGGACAAGTATTTCGGCTGGCCCTGCCCGGTGCTCTCCCCGGACATGAAGGCCGCCGACCTGTATAAGGCCGAGCCCCTGGGGCCCCGGGATCCCTTCATCCGGGGCCAGATCGAGCGCGCCCGCCGGGTGGTCGGGGCCCTGGGGAAGGGCTGCGTCACGCTGTACCTGGTGTTCGTGCCTTTGAGCTGCATCCGTTTGAAGATCGGCTACCCGGCCATGATGCGCCTTATACGGGAGGACCCGGAGGCGATGAAAAACGCCTGCGCCGCCGCGGCGGAGGACCAGAAGGCTCTGGTGAAGGGCGTGCTGGAAGAAGCGGGCGTGGACGGGATCTTTTACAGCGTGCAGAACGGTGAGAAGGACCGCTTCACCTATGATGAATACCGCGCCTTCGTTACCCCGAGCGACAGGGCCGTGCTGGATACGGCCAATGCCCTGAGCGATATGAACGCCATCCACTTCTGCGCCTGGGAGGAAGTGCCCAACCGCCTGGAGGTGTGGGCGGACTACAAGGCGCCGGTGGTCTCCTTCTCCCGGTACATGGACATCATGGACATTTCCGAGGCCAAGGCCCATTTCGGGTGCACGGTGTGGGGCGGGTTCGACAACCGGCCCGGGACGGACCTGTACACCCTGGACCGGGCGGGGATCGAGCGGGAGTGCGAAAACTTCATTTTGCAGGGCGGCAAGCGGGGCTATATCCTGGGGGCGGACTGCTCGATCCACGACGAGCTGCCGGAGGAAAGGATCCGGTGGTGCGTGGAAGCGGCCCGCCGCCTGTGACCGGGCCCCTGTCCGGGCCGGCAGCGGAAGGTGATATCTGAATGGAAAGAACGTTTCATACCCATCGCATCAGGAAGGGCCGGGAATGCGCCCCGGTGTGGACCCTGACTACCCCGGACCCCGGCGGCCTGGATCACCCCGTGAAGGTGATGGTCCCCGGCGTGTGGGAAGCCCATCCCGCTCTGAGGAGCTACCGGGGCCGGGGGATCTACGAGACCACCGGGATCGGCGGCGGCAACGTGCGCGTCTCCTGCGGCGGCGTCAGTTTCCGGGCCAGGGTGTACCTGGACGGGGAGTTCCTCACGGAGCACTACGGCGCCTACACGGGCTTTGAGGCCGTGGTGCGGGATCTGCCCCGGGGGGAGCACCGCCTCAGGGTGGAGGTGGACAACCGCTTCGGGGAGGATTCCGCCCTGCATGTGCCCAATGATTACTACGCCTACGGCGGCATCAACCGCCCGGTCATCGTGGAAGAGCTGCCGGAGGCCTACATCGTGGGCTGCCGTGTCACGCCCCGGCGCACGCCCTACGGCTGGTCGGCGGACGCGGAGGTGACGGTCCGCAGCCTGTCCGACGAGCCCTTTGACGGGGCGCTCACCGTCAGCGTCGCCGGGCAGGAACGGTCCTGCCCCGTGCGCCTGGCCCCGGGAGGGACGGGGGGCTTTTCCCTGGAGGTGACCTGCGGCCGCGTCGCGGCCTGGTCGCCGGAGCGGCCCAGGCTCTACACCGTGAAGACCGTGCTGAGCGCGGGCGGCACGGATATCGACGACCTCATCGACCGGATCGGCTTCCGGGAGATCCGCGTGGAGGGAAAGCGCATCCTGCTCAACGGCAGGCCCCTGAGGCTCAAGGGCTTCAACCGGCATGAGGAGCTGGGCAGCTTCGGCCTGAGCGTGCCCCTGGAGGCCATGATGCGGGACGTTTACCTGATGCGGGACATGGGGGCCAACTGCGTGCGCACCTGCCATTATCCCAACGATCCCCGGTTCCTGGACCTGTGTGACGAGATCGGCCTTCTGGTCTGGGAGGAATCCCACGCCCGCGGCTTTTCCGAGGAGCAGATGCGCCATCCCATGTTCATGCCGCAATTGAGAAAGTGCACCGAGGAGATGGTGGAGCAGCACTACAACCATCCCTGCGTGTTCATCTGGGGCTGCCTCAACGAGTGCGCCGACGACACGCCCTACGGCGCCGCCTGCTACCGGGAGATCCTGTCCCTCCTGCGCCGGTCGGACAGCACACGCCCCGCCACCGCGGCGCTCCTGGAGCGCCCGGGCAGCCTGGTGTTCGGGGACGTGGATGTGCTGAGCGTCAACATGTACCCGGGATGGTACCGGGACGAGAGCACCTCGGAGGCGCTCAAACGCAAAAAACAGGAGATCGCGGAGCACGGCGGGCAGGGCAAGCCCCTCATCATCAGTGAGATCGGGGCCGGAGCCGTTTTCGGGTATCACGATCCCTTCGGCGAGTCCAAATGGTCCGAGGAACGCCAGAGCGCCATCCTGGAGGAACAGCTCCGGGCGGTGCTGAGCGACCCGGACGTGAGCGGCGTGTTCGTCTGGCAGTTCGCCGACTGCCGGGTGGACGACAAGTGGGCCATGATGCGCCCCCGCACCTACAACAACAAGGGCGTGGTGGACGAGTACCGGCGCCCCAAGAACGCCTACTGGACCGTGAAGTCCCTGTTCCGGGGATGACATTTATGGTCGAAACTGCGCGATATCTGTCACAAAATGAGCGGAAACGGGCAGAGGAGCGCTCTATAATGGGATCATCAAAGCGATCATAGATGGATGGGGGAGAGGATATGTTCGACTATCGCACCGGCGGCTTCACCCTTCCCGGCGAAGCGGGCTATGAGGATCTGACCTTAAAAATGGCGGAAAAATGGGGCGCGGACGTGATCCGCGACTCGGACGGCACCAAACTGTCCCCCCGCATCGCCTCCTCCGGCTACCGGATCTATTCCACGATCTGCATCATCCGGCAGCACAACGCTTTCGCCGAAAAGCATCCCGGCGCCCAGCAGCAGACCTTCCTGTGTTCCGACAGCGTTCCGGCCGTGGGGGATACCCTTGAGATCCGTCCCCTGGACGGCTTTTTCGACGAGCAGTTCAGCCTCAATGACACGCCCGCGGCCATGAAGTACTGGCAGGTGTGGGACAGGACTTCGGGGCGCCTCCTGGATCCGCCGGAGTGGGAGTACACCGACGGGACCGTTCTGGTGCGCGGCTGCGTGCCCTTCCACCGGTATTCGGTCTCCTTCCTGGCCTGGCGCATCTGGGAAGAGATCAACATGTACAACCACACCACCAACCACTGGACCAGCGAGCACCTGCGCCAGCTGGATCCCCGGGACCCGGAGGCCTGGGAGTACCTCAAAAACTGGCTCCGGGACTGGTGCGAGTCCAATCCGGAGACCAATGTGGTGCGGCTCACCTCCCTGTTCTACAATTTCGTGTGGATCTTCGGCAGCGATCTTAAGCGCCGCACCCGCTTCGTGGACTGGGCCAGCTACGATTTCACCGTGAGCCCCGCGGCCCTGGAGGCCTTTGAGAAGGAGTACGGCTACGCCCTCACCGCGGAGGACTTCATCAACCGGGGCCGCCTGCAGGCCACCCACCGGCCGCCCACGCCCCACAAACGGGATTACATGGATTTCATCCAGCGCTTCGTCGCCGAAAAGGCCCGGGAGCTGGTGGACATCATCCACGCTTACGGCAAGGAAGCCTACGTCTTCTATGACGACAGCTGGGTGGGCATGGAGCCCTACGGGAAATACTTTTCCTCCGTCGGGTTCGACGGCCTGATCAAGTGCGTGTTCTCCGGCTTCGAGTGCCGCCTGTGCGCCGGCGCGCAGGTGCCGGTCCATGAGCTGCGCTTCCATCCCTACCTGTTCCCGGTGGGCCTGGGCGGTGCTCCCACTTTCATGGAGGGCGGGCATCCGGAAAAGGACGCCGTGGACTACTGGCTCCACGTGCGCCGGGCCCTGGCCCGTCAGTGCGTGGACCGCATCGGCCTGGGGGGATATCTCCACCTCACCGTGGGGCAGGACGCCTTCAACGACGCCATCGAGCAGATGGCGGTCACCTTCCGGCGCTTTAAGGCCCTGCAGGCAAAAGGCGCGCCTTCGGAGCTGCCCGTCACCGTGGCCGTGCTGCACGCCTGGGGCGGTCTTCGGTCCTGGACGCTGTCCGGGCATTTCCATGAGACGGATCATAACCCCCTCATCCATATCAACGAGGCCCTGTCGGGCCTGCCGGTGAAGGTGAAGTTCATCAGCTTCGACGATGTTTTGAACGGTGCCCTCAAGGATACGGACGTGCTGATCAGCGCGGGCTTCGAGGGCGACGCGTGGAGCGGCGGGGACGCCTGGCGCTCCCCGGAGGTGGTCACGGAGGTCACCCGGTTCGTGTATGAGGGCGGGAGCCTCATCGGTGTGTGCGAACCCACCGCCGTCCCGGGCGGCGACACCCGCTTCGCCCTGGCCCATGTGCTGGGCGTGGACGCGGACCGGGGAGAGTACGCCTGCCGGATGCCCTGGGCCTTCGATACGGACAGGGACGCGCCTTTCATGATCGCGGACGAGGCCCTGGGGACGACACCGGGCATCCGCGTCACCGGGCCGGATACCCGCGTG
>CADCQZ010000314.1 GCA_902803675.1 uncultured Eubacteriales bacterium | reverse complement strand
TGAAGCACCTCAAAAAGGGCGCATTTGACGGCGTGTTCCTGGACAGGATCCGATTTCCTTCCTTCCAATTCGGCCTCAATGGGGTGCTGAGCTGCTTCTGCCCGGCATGTCTTGAAAAGATGCGTACCGCGGGGCTGGACCCGGATCGCCTCAGGACAGCCTGTGCGGCGCTTTCGGAACGGGTGCAGCGGGGAGAAAACGACCCTCTGGGCCTGAAAAGCTTCGACGGCAGCCGCTGGGAGCTGAAAGATAAGGACCTGCAGTCCCTGTTCGATCTCAGGTGCGGCACCGTCACAGACGCGGTAATGGATCTGGGTTCACGCTATCGGGAAAAGGGATACCGTATCGGGCTGGACCTGTTCACGCCCTCCCTGGCCTATTTCGCAGGGCAGAACATCAGACAGCTCGCGCCTCTGGCTGATTTTATCAAACCCATGCTGTATCTGGACACCCTGGCCCCGGCCGGGCTTCCCTACGAGCTCAATGTGGCTGATGAGGCTCTCGGAGGCGGCACGAAAGCACGCCTGCTGGAAATATGTGGGGCTCATGACACCGAAACGCTCGCTTCCGCGGAGATACCCTCCATCCGCACGGCAGTCCCCGGGGCGAAAGTGTTCTGCGGCATGGAGATCAACAGGGTCAGGGACATCGCGCCTGTCGGACCTCCCCAGATCCGGCGTACTCTCCGGGTCTTCAAAGCGGCAGGTGCCGATGGCGTCATGCCCTCCTGGAGCTTCCTGTCCGCGCCTGACGAGAACATACAAGCGCTTGCGGATACGCTGAAGGAATAAAGGAGGATCGAATGCTCAATACCCATGCGGGCCGTGGAAAGGACTGGGCCGTTTTCAGGCGCAGGCTGTGGCGCAATCGCTGGATGTATATGATGGTCATCCCGGTGATGATTTATTTTCTCCTGCTGCGATATGTGCCGATGTGGTTCCTGCGCATCTCCCTGTACGATTATAAGCTGCTGAAGGGTTTCGACGGATCCAAGTACGTGGGGCTCAAGTGGTATGCCAAGATGTTCGGCAACAAAAATCTGCTGCCTTATATCTTCAATACCATGAGGCTCAATATCTGGGCGCTGGTGGTCTTATTCCCCGCGCCTGTGATCTTTGCGATCCTTCTCAATGAACTCCAGAGCGATCGCTTCAAAAAAACCGTACAGACGGTATCCTATCTTCCCCACTTTATTTCCACTGTGGTTCTGGTCTCCATGATCCGCATTTTTATCTCTCCCAGCCTGGGGACCCTGGCGTATCTGACCAAAAGCATGGGCGGCACGCCGGTGGATTACCTGAATGATCCGAACTATTTCGTGACCATCAACGTGATCTCCGGTGTGTGGCAGACTATCGGCTGGGACGCGGTGATCTATATCGCAGCTCTCTCCGGCATCGATCAGGGGCTGTACGAGGCAGCCCGCATCGACGGCGCGAACCGTTTCCAGCAGATCATCCATGTCACTCTGCCGGGACTGGCGGGCACATTCATCACGCTTCTGATCCTGCAGATGGGAAAAATGATGAGCGTCCGCTTTGACAAAGTCTATCTTTTGCAGACCAATCTGAACCTGAGCGCATCGGAGATGCTCTCCACCTGGGTTTACAAGCTGGGCATGGAGGAGCGTAACTACAGTTACGGCACTGCCGTAGGCCTGTTCAACTCCGTACTGAACGTGGCTCTGGTGTTCATCGCCAACACCATCAGCCGCAGGGTGTCGGATACATCATTGTTTTAGGGAGGTGGGAGCATGTCAGTAAAGACCGCCTCCGGGCACAAAAGAAAAAACAGCCGTTTCATCCGTCTTAGCACGGGAGAAAAGGTATTCAACACGGTCAACGTCATCCTGATGCTTATCATGCTGGCTCTCTTCCTGTACCCGCTGCTCAACATGGTATCCATTTCCATCAGCAGTGACGCACATGTGCTTCGGGGAGACGTGACCTTCTATCCCAAAGGCTTCAGCGTGATCGCGTATGACCTGATATTCTCCAACAGGATCATCTGGAAAAGCATATTCAACAGCTTCTTTGTCGCAGGTGTAGGGTGCCTTATCAGCATGGTCAGCCTTTGCGTCGCTGCCTATCCCCTTGCCTTCGGGGACTTTTTCGGGAAGAAATTCTATCATCTTTTCATCCTGTTCACCATGTGGTTCTCAGGCGGCATCATTCCTACCTTTATGACGATCCGATGGCTTGGGCTGATCAACAGTCTGTGGTCACTCATCATCAACGCCATGATCGTCGCCTATTATGTCGTTATCGTGCGCAGCTACTTCGTCTCGATCCCCCGCTCCATCGTGGAGAGCGCTTATATGGACGGTGCCAACGACTATGTTATCCTTTTCAGGCTGATCATGCCCCTGGCCAAACCCGTTCTGGCCACGGTCGCGTTGTGGGTGATCGTGGATCACTGGAATGATTACCTCAATCCCCTGCTGTTCATCTCTTCCAGAGAGCAGTATCCGCTTCAGCTCGTCCTGAAAGAAGTCGTGCTGGAGTCACAATCCTCCATGTACGGCCTTTCCGCCGCCATGACCACGGATAACGGTGTCGCGGCGATCGGGCAGCAGACAAGGAATGCCGTACTGGTCGTCTCCATGGTGCCCATGATCGTCATTTACCCATTCCTTCAGAAATACTTTGTGTCCGGCATCATGCTCGGCGCGGTGAAAGGCTAGAAACCGCCATCTTTCTTCCCCGACAGCCTGCCGATTTACCTTCCGCGCTTGACAGAAACCGCCCTATCTGATAGAAATAGAGCATTCCTGAGGATCGAAAGGACGACGAAAATGCGCTGCGAAGAAGTTTATTTCTCCACCTACGGCCGCGTGCCGGACAACACGTCCTTCTGCCCGTACCGCATCTCTCCCCTGGGCGCTCATATCGACCATCAGTGGGGCAAGATCAACGGCCTGGCCATCGACAAAGGCATCCACATCGCTTTCGGCCGCAAGGAGAACGGCGTCGTGGAGCTCCAGAGCCTCAATTTTCCGAAGAGAGCCCAGTTCCATGTGGGCGCCATCCCGGAAAAAAAGACAGGTGACTGGGCGGACCATATGCGGGGCGCGGCCAAGATGCTGGCGGAAAAGTACCCCCTGCGCTACGGTATCAGCGCGGTGATCGAGGGCACGCTGCCCATCGGCGGGCTGAGTTCCTCCGCGGCGGTGATCATCGCCTTCCTGTCCGCCCTGGCGGCGGTGAACCGCATCCGTCTGGACCCGTGGGAGACTATCCTGATGGCCAAGGCCGCGGAGAACCTCTATGTGGGGGTGAACTGCGGCAAGCTGGACCAGAGCTGCGAAGTGCTCTGCCGGAAGGACCACCTTTTGTACCTGGACTGCGCCGACGACAGCTATGAGCTGATCCCCATGAGCCCCCGGATGAAGCCCTTCAGGATCGCCGTATTTTTCAGCGGGCTGGAGCGGTCCCTGGTGAGCAGTGCCTACAATCTCAGGCAGGACGAGTGCAAGGCGGCCGCCTACTGCCTGCTGGCCCACGCGGGGCTGAATTACGGCAAGTTCGCCGACACCCGCTTGAGGGACGTGCCCACTCCCGTGTTCGAGGCCTGCAAGGAGAAACTGCCCGCCGCTTTCCGCCGCCGGGCGGAGCACTATTTCGGGGAATACCGCCGCGCGGAAGAGGGTGCCGAGGCCTGGCGGAGAGGGGACCTGGACGCCTACGGGAAGCTGATCTTCGAAAGCGGAAAGAGCAGCATCGAGAATTACGAGTGCGGCTGTCCGGAACTGATCACCCTTTACCGCATCATGACCGAGACGGATGGGATCTACGGCGGCCGGTTCAGCGGCGCCGGATTCAAGGGCTGCTGCATGGCGCTGGTGGATCCGGACAAAGCGGAAGACATCCTGCGCTCGGTGGGCGATCGCTACCTGAAGGAGTATCCCGCCCTGGAAGGCAAGTATATGAGCGCGCTGTGTGAAAGCGCGGACGGAGTCAAATTATGAAATGCGTCATCCTCGCCGCCGGCTACGCCACGCGGCTCTATCCCCTGACGAAAAACTTTCCCAAGCCCCTTTTGCCCGTGGCCGGCAAGCCCATCGCCCAGTGGCTCACGGAGGATCTTGACGGTACCGTGGATGGCTTCGCGGTGGTGACCAATCACCGGTTCGCGGATCATTTCCGCGCCTGGGCCGCGACCGCCCCCCAGCCCGTCACGGTGGTGGACGACGGCACCGAAAGCAACGAGACCCGCCTGGGCGCCGTGAGGGACATCCAATATACCCTGGAGGCCCTGAAGATCGACGGGGACTGCCTTGTCATGGCCGGGGACAACATGCTGGATTTTTCCCTGAAGGGATTCGTGGAATATGCCCGCGGCTGCGGCACCTCCGCGGTGATGTGCCATGAGGAGACCCGCCTGGAAGCCCTTCAAAAGACCGCTGTGATCACCGTGGATCACGATGGCGTCATCACCTCCTATGAAGAGAAACCCCGCGAGCCGAAAGGGCACCTGGCCGTGCCGCCCTTTTACTATTACCGGGCCGGTGATCTTTTACGGATCCCCGAGGCGCTGGAAAACGGCTGCGGCGCCGACGCGCCGGGCAGCCTGGCGGCCTGGCTGTCAAAAAGGACGCCCATGCACGCCTATCGGATGCCCGGACACCGGTACGATATCGGTGACCTGGCCGGTTACGAGAGGGTGCAGGCCCTCTGGCAGGAGAAGATGCCGTAAGCGTCCCGGAAACGGATA
>CADCQZ010000313.1 GCA_902803675.1 uncultured Eubacteriales bacterium | reverse complement strand
TGTATACAAATGTACTTTTGGCCTCGTTCATGTTATTATTAAAAATAGCGGCGGCAAAAACCGTTCCCGCCGCGGCGAAAGGATTTGAAGGAGCGTCCATGAAGAAGATCGTACTGACCGGCGGCGGCACCGCGGGCCACGTGACTCCCCATCTGGCCATCCTGCCCACCCTGAGGGAGGAAGGCTACGAGATCCACTACATCGGGTCCATTGACGGGATCGAGAAGAGCATCATCGAAAAGGAAGGGGACATCGCCTACCATCCCATCCACACCGGCAAGCTGCGCCGGTATTTCGACGTCAAGAATTTCACCGACATTTTCAACGTGCTCCTGGGCATCCGGGAGAGCAAGAAGCTGATCAGGGAACTGAAGCCGGACGTGTGCTTCTCCAAGGGCGGCTTCGTGAGCGTGCCGGTGGCGGTGGCCTGCGGGCGCTACAGGGTGCCCCTTCTGTGCCACGAGAGCGACCTCACGCCGGGCCTGGCCACGAAGATCGACAGCCGGTTCGCCAAAAAGATCGCCACCACCTTCCCCGAGTGCGCGAAGGAGCTGGGGGAGAAGGCCGTGTGCACCGGCTCGCCCTTGAGGCAGCAGCTCTATAACGGGGACCGGGCGGAGGGCCTGCGCCTCGCCGGGCTTTCGGGCGAGAAGCCCGTGCTGCTGATGACCGGCGGGTCCCTGGGCGCCCAGAGCGTCAACCAGGCCCTGAGGGGGTGCCTCGAGGATCTGCTCAGGGAGATGGATGTGATCCATCTGACGGGCAAGGGCAATCTGGACGAGAGCCTGACGGGCCTGAAGGGCTATAAACAGTTCGACTTCGTCAACGAGGAGATGCCCCATCTGCTGGCGGCGGCGGACCTGGTGCTCAGCCGGGCGGGCAGCAACACCCTGTGCGAGCTGCACGCCCTCAAAAAGCCCATGCTGCTGGTGCCCTATCCCATGGGCGCCTCCCGCGGGGACCAGATACTCAACGCGGCGAGCTATGAAAAGCGGGGGCTGGCCATGGTGCTGCCCCAGGACAAAATGACCCCGGAGACCCTGAGGGACGCGATATTCGCGCTGAGGGAAAAGGCGCCGGCCCTGCGGGCGGCCCTGGAAGCGGCGCCGGCGGCCGACGGCCGGGAGGCGGTGTGCCGCCTGATCGAGGAAGTACAGGCCTGAACGATCATATAAGGAGGAAGCGTATGGATCTCAAGAGCAGGATCTTTGACCTGATCGCCCTGGAAGAGGAGCGGCAGAAGAACACCATCGAGCTGATCGCGTCGGAGAACTTCGTATCCGCGGACGTTTTGAGGGCCGTGGGCTCCGTACTGACCAACAAGTACGCCGAGGGCCTGCCCCGCGCCCGCTACTACGGCGGCTGCGACCGGGTGGACCAATTGGAGGATCTGTGCCGCGATACCTGGAAAAAGGTGTTCAACACCGATTACATGGTGAACGTGCAGCCCCATTCCGGCGCCCAGGCCAACCTGGCCGCGTTCATGGCGGTCCTGAAGCCCGGGGACAAGGTGCTGAGCCTTTCCCTGAACGACGGCGGCCACCTGACCCACGGCTCTCCCGTGAACCAGAGCGGCAAGCTGTATGATTTCTCCTTTTACGCCACCACGGAAAAGGGCTACATCGACATGGACGATGTGCGCAGAAAGGCCCTGGCCATAAGGCCCCGCCTGATCCTGACCGGCGCCAGCGCCTATCCCCGGATCATCGACTTCAAGGCCTTCCGTGAGATCGCGGACGAGTGCGGCGCCCTGTTCATGGTGGACATGGCCCACATCGCCGGCCTGATCGCCGGCGGCTGCCATCCCTCTCCCTTCGAGGCGGGGGCGGACATCATCACCACCACCACCCACAAGACCCTGCGGGGCCCGCGGGGCGGCCTCATTTTCGCCAAGCCGGAACTGGAAAAGGCCATCAACTCCGCCGTGTTCCCCCGCACCCAGGGCGGCCCCCTGCTCCACGTGATCGCCGGCAAGGCCGTGGCCGCGGCGGAATGCCTGGAGCCCTCCTTCAAGGAGTACGCGAAGAACGTGGTGGCCAACTGCGCGGCCCTGGCGGACGAGCTGATCAAGCTGGGCTTCGCCCTGGTGACCGGCGGCACGGACAACCACCTGCTGCTCATGGACCTGACCGGCTGGAACGTGACCGGCCTCATGCTGCAGAACTCCCTGGACCGCTGCGGCATCACCCTCAACAAGAACTGCGTGCCGCGGGAGCAGCGCTCCCCGTCGGTGACCTCCGGCGCCCGCGTGGGCACCGCGGCCATGACCACCCGGGGCTTCGGCAAGGCCGAGTTCCGGGAGACGGCGCGCCTCATCTCCCGGGTGGTGGAAGCCCTGGAGGCCGACCGGTTCGACGACGAGTTCGCCGCGGCGATCGGCGAGGAAGCCCGGGCCCTGATCCGCAGGACGGAAAAATAAGAAACATCAAAGAAAAACGGCAGGCGGCCCCGCGTTGGGCTGCCTGCCGCTGTTTGGGAGAAGATCACTCTCCCACGGTGAAGGTGGTGCCGTTCATCGTGAGGCCCTCCACGTGCTTAAAGTACGGGGACAGGGAATAAGGCCGGTCGCAGTGGGGCCCCGCGGCCTCGTCCGGGATGGCGGAGCGGGGGATGGATGTGAAGCGGCACAGGTCGAAGCTCAGGTTTTTGACGGGGCAGTCCCTCCGGCCGATGATCGAGGGCATGTGCACCGCCCGGGCGCGCACACCGGTGAAAAAAAGGTCCCTCACGCCGGCGCACCGGCAGCCGTCCCCGATCAGGACGCGCACCGGCTCGTAGAAGATCCGGTCCATCACGATATTGGAGAAGCTCAGGTTCTCGATCAGGGTGTCCTCGATGCCCTGGTCGCTGCCCCGGTGGTCCTTGGGCGTGTCCGGCAGCACGATGTCCACGCCCACGGTGGTGTCCGTGATGGTGATGTTGGATATGGCGCAGTCCCGGATCACGCCG
>CADCQZ010000312.1 GCA_902803675.1 uncultured Eubacteriales bacterium | reverse complement strand
TGAAGATCGGGAACAGGATGTCGGGCGTTTTCCCCGCGGCCTTGATGACATCCCTTCTCAGCAGGGGCTCGCCCCCCGCCAGGAGGATGAAACTGATGCCCATATCAAACGCTTCCCCGAAGATCCTGAGCCATTCCTCCGCCGTCAGCTGCCTGACGGGAGATGAGTCCACGGTGGAGTGATTGCACCGTGAATAGCATCCCGCGCAGTGCAGATTGCACCGGCTGGTGATGCTCGCGATCAGGAAGGGAGGCACGTGCGATCCCGACTCCTCCGCCTTCATCCGCCTGCGGGAGGCCGCACGGCTGGCCGCGGCGAACCGGGCCATGAACACGCTCTCCCGCGGGTTTTTGAGCGTTGCCCTGACCGCCTCGGCCACCACGCGCTCCACGCCTTTTGTCAAATAATCCTGAAGATCGAAAGTCTCAGCAGCACTGTTCATGATCCTGGATGTCCTCTCTTGAAACGTTCATATCTTGACCAGGGGATAGATGTGATCCGGCGCGGGGAACTCCCGGTCCGCGAGCTTTCGGAACTTTTCGGCAGCATCGTCCGGGACGCTCTGGAGATCGGCCCTGAGATGGCTGACGGACGAGGTACTGAACAGGGCGCAGGCCCCGTTGTCCGCGATGAACCGGAGCATCAGCGCCTCCGGGGCGATCCCCGTCCTGCGGCACAGGTCCATGACCGCCCGGTTTTGACGGATATCCGGATGGGGGCGGTAATTCGATCCCAGGGACGAGTAGGCCATGGGCAGGATGCCGTGCGCCTTCATGAAGGGCAGCAGCTGCGTTTCGCACCCGCGCTCGTACACGCTGTAAAAGATCTGGTCGCAGAAGCAGCGGTCCCCATATCGGACACTGAGCAGATCCATGAGGTCCGCCGTATCGAAATTGGACACGCCCCAGTGCTTTATCAGCCCTTCCCCAACGGCGTCCTCCATGGCGCGCGCCAGAAACCCAAGGTCCGCGTTCTCCCGCCAGTGCAGGAGGTACAGATCGATATGATCCGTTCCCAGCCGTTTGAGGCTGGCGAGGAGGCTTTTTCTGAATCCTTTTTCCGTCGCGTTCCCGGGCAGGATCTTGTCCGTGATGAAGAGACGGTCCCTGGGGATGGTGCGTATCACCTCCCCCAGGGCCGTCTCACTGCGCCCGTCCCCGTACATCTCCGCCGTGTCGATGACGCTCAGGCCGTACACCTCCACCGCCTCCCGGATGCATTGGGCCGCGCCCGGGCGGTATCCCGACCAGAACCCGGTGGTGCCCAGCCCGAACGGCGATACGCCGGGAAAGCCCGGGAGGCTTCCCCCGGTCAGCATGGGAGCAGGGACCTTACGCAGGCCTCCACGTCCTGCATGTCAGCCGTGGGCTCGAACCGGGCCGCGACATTGCCCTGACGGTCGATGACGAATTTGGTGAAGTTCCACTTGATGTCGGGCTTTGAGGCCCAGTCCGGATCGATGTTCGAGAACATCTGCTCCAGCAGGGCTTTGTAGGGATGATCCTGGAAGCCCTCGAAGCCTTTCTGGGATTTGAGGAAAGTGTACAGCGGCAGCTCGTTCTCCCCGTTCACGTCCGCCTTCTTCATCTGCGGGAAGGTGGTGTTGTAGTGCATGGTGCAGAACTCGTGGATCTCCTCATCCGTCCCCGGGGCCTGGCCGCCGAACTGGTTGCAGGGGATGTCCAGGATCTCCAGGCCCTGATCGTGATAGTCCCGGTACAATTGCTCGATGGGCGCGTACTGGGGCGTGAAGCCGCAGCCCGTGGCGGTGTTGACGATCAGGATCACCTTGCCCCGAAGATCCCCGAGGTCCAGCGTTTCACCGTTCGCCTTTGTGACAGAATAATCGTACAGCATGCGTTTTCCTCCTTATCGTTCCGATCCCTTTTCCTGTTCCATGAGCATCCAGGCGATCCCCCTGGCCATCCTCAGGTCGCTGTCCACGAAATGGCTGCCGGGGTTCCATTCAAGCGCCGTCCTGATCCCGGCGGACAAAAGCAGCGCGTGCTGGGCGCGCACCGCGTCCCCCACCGACGCCATCACAGGGTTCCTGGATCGCTCCTCCCGGTCCCCCAGGCTCAGGTACACCGCCGGAGAGCGAACGGGTGTTTTCTCCGCGTAAGCGATCCAGCCCGGATACCACACCGAGGGGGATACAGCCGCGGCGCCGGAAAGGGCGTCCGTCTGATACGCGGCCCACAGGGCGAAGAGGCCCGCCAGGGAATAGCCGCACAGGCAGCAGCGGCGGGACAGGAGCCCGGCTTCCTCAAGCTGCTGAAGCGAAACAGCGGCGCCGTCCCCGAAGGAGCGTTTGCCGAAGACGGGATCGGCGCTCCAGGGCGTGAGGTCCCGGTCCCAGTCGGAGACCGGCACGGCCAGGATACAGAAATCCTCGCTGCCGGACAGGCGCCGCACATGCTCCGCCTCGGAAACCATGAGCTCCATATCGTGCCCGTCCACCGGCTGCACGAAAAGGTTCCCGGACGCTTCGCTGCCGTACGGCCTGATCTCATTCGTCAGCAGCATCTTCCCCCGCCTCCTCCCCGGCCATCCTTTTCAGTTCCTCCTCCAGGGCCGTCCCGTAGGCCTCCCGCTCCGCCTTCAGGGTCCCCGCGTCCGTCCGCGCGATCCCTTCGGAACGGATGAACTTGAGACGCGAGACGGCCTTTTCGGTCTTGAGCGCCGCCTGGGTGTATTCCGGCCCGACGGAAAGGAGGCGCAGGGCCTCCTCCGGCTTCAGGAACCCGCTGGAGAAGAGGCCCAGGGTATCAAAGAGCGTGTCGTTGGATATGGGCCCGATGACGGCGTCGGCCGAAAGACCGTCCCGCAGCCTCCTGTTGTCGAAAATATACCGGAACCAGTCCTCGCCGCGGTCAAAGCGGCGGATGTCGAGCCCGGTCTCGTCGAACTCGTAGATATTCACCACCGCGTTCTCCCCCGCCCAGCGGCAGGCGAACTCCCGGTCGCAGGTCAGGTAAAACCCCTGACCGAAGTCCGCGTTCTTTCTGCCGTGACGAATGTCCGGGCACCGGATCTCCCGATCCGATACATGGTAAAGGATCATTTGGATCATCTCCTGCGACGATGATAATATACATCCGCGGTCCCGTCAAGTGCGGCGAACGCGGGCCGGGGACAGCCGGTGCGAACGCGGGCCGGAAGGAAAATATATTTCATTTTTTGTCAGATCGGTGGTATCATAATGGCAGCCGGTCAAACGCTCCGCACACTTCGGGGGCCGCTCGGAGGAGCCCCGGCGCCTCTCCCTCAGCGCGGCCCCGGAGAGCTTTTCCCGTCATCAGGGCCGTGCCCCGCCCGGCGGGGAAAAGCGGGGCGCGCGCCCGAAGGGATACACCGCCCCGAAAAAACACTGCGACCTCCGAAGGAGATGACAGGACAATGACGAAAACAGCTCTCGCGATCCTTTCAGCGGCCGTGATCCTGGCCGTGTGCGTCCTCGGCATGGCTCAGGAAGAGCCCCGCGGGATCGATTCCGCCGCGGACGCGGAGTTTTTCATCGGCGCGCTTTTCGGGGAAAAGCCGGAGGAACTGGAGGGCGTGTTCCTTTTGACGCCCCCGATGGAAGCGGCGGCGAAGCAGGCCGGCGGCATCGCCGGGCTCGCCGGCCAGCTGAAAATGCTGGGCGCTCTCCGGGAGGCCCTTGACGCGTATGAGGGAGAGCTGCAGGGGTATAAGGCCTTCTATGTCCCCTGCGCGTTTTCCCTGATGAAGGTAGACCTGATCCTGGTAACGCAGGACGGGGCTCTCGCCGGGCTGGTGACCGGGCCCTATACCGGGGACCGGGTGCGGGAAACGGAGACAGGATCGTTCATCAGCACCGCCCTCAGCCTCCCGGCCCCGCCCCTCGGGGAGCTTCCCGGCACCCTCACCCTGCCGAAAGGGGACGGGCCCTTCCCCGCCGTGGTGCTGCTGCCCGGCTCCGGCCCCGTTGACAGGGACGGGACGGTGGGCGCTCTGAGGCCCCTTCGCGATATCGCCGAAGGGCTGGCGGAAGCGGGCGTCGCGTCCTACCGCTTCGACAAGCGCACCCTCGCCTACAGCGCCGAGACGGCGGCGGACCTGGGCTTCACCCTGGAGGACGAGTATATCACCGACACCGTGAGCGCTTGCCGGCTGCTGGCGGCGCAGGAGAAGATCGATCCCGAAAGGATCTTCGTGCTGGGGCACAGCCTGGGCGCGTGCGCGGTGCCCGCCGCGGCCGCATCCCTCAGGGAGGCCGGCATCGGGGCCCGGGGCTTCATCATGATGGCCGCGTCCTGCCGGCCCCTTGATGACCTGATGCGGGAGCAGATCGATTTTCTGTACTCCCTGATGCCGGATATCACCCCCGAACAGCAGGCGGAAAAGGACGCGCTCTTAAAGGATCTGGACCGGCTGAAGGACCTGGACAGCCTTTCGGAGGGCGACATGGCGGCCGGCGCGTACAAGGCCTACTGGAAGTATCTGAAAGGCTATGACATCCTTGAGGCCGCGGGCGGGATCACTTCTCCCGTCCTGCTGCTGCAGGGTGAGGAAGACTACCAGGTGACCGTGACGGACTATGAGATCTGGCGGGAAGCCTTCCGGGACAAAGAAAACTGGCGCATGATCTCCTTCCCCGGGCTGACCCACGCCTTCACGCCCGGGAAGAAAACCGAGGGCGCTTCGGCCTATGTCCGGGAGGCGAAAGTGGACGAAAAAGTGATCCAAAGCATCGCAGACTTTATCAACGGGGCCCGGTGAGGCCCCGGATCTTAAAACGATATCGCCCGTATGGGCGGGAAAGAGGATAATGATGATGTTGACTGCCCGCAAAGACGTGCCCGTGGCTGAGACCTGGGACCTGGGACTGATCTTCCCCGACGACGATGCCATGTGGGAAGCGCTGGAAGAGCTCAAGAAGGCGGTGGAACGCTTCGCCGGTACCTACGACGGGAAACTGGATACCGCGCAGAGCATCGTCCGCTGCCTGGATGAGATGGAGCCGATCCGGATCGGGATGAGCCGCATCTGGAGCTATGCCGGGCTGGCCCTGGAAGCGGATTACACCGACAACGCCCTGCGGGAGCGGGAGGCGAAGGTGTCCGATGAAATGACCAGGCTCGAGAGCGCCATGGCCTTCGTGGACAGCCAGATCCTTCTGGCCCCGGAGGAGGAGCTCCGGGCCGCGGCGGAGAAGGCCGGGGGCTGCCGGAACTATCTCAAAGACCTGACCGCCAGGAAAGCGCACATGCTCTCTCCCGAGACGGAAAAGGTGCTGGCCGCCCTCTCCATGTCCCTGGATGTGCCCTATACCGTGTACAACACCATGAAGCTGGCGGATATCGCCTTCGATCCCTTCACCGCGGACGGGAAAGAATATCCCCTGGGGTACTCCCTGTTTGAGGACGATTATGAGCTGGAGGTGGATACTTCCGTACGCCGGGCGGCTTTCCGCGCCTTTTACGGAACGCTGAAAAAGTACCAGAACACCACCGCCGCCGCGTACAACGCCTGCGTGACCCGGGAAAAGACCATGGCCGGGCTCAGGAAGTTCGACAACGTGTTCGACAGCCTGCTGTTCGGGCAGAAGGTGACGAGGGAGATGTATGACCGGCAGATCGACGTGATCACCGAAAAGCTCGCTCCCCACATGCGCCGGTACGCGCGGCTGCTGCAGAAAAAGCACGGTCTCAAAGAAATGACCTTCGCCGACCTGAAGATCGCGGTGGACCCGGAATACGACCCGAAAGTGACGATCGAAGAGTCCCATGCCATCGTGCGGGAAGCCCTGAGCATCCTGGGGAAGGACTACACCGACATGGTGGACCGGGCGTACAGGGAGCGCTGGATCGATTTCGCCAGGAACGCGGGCAAGAGCACCGGCGGATTCTGCTCCGGCATCTACCGGCAGAACTCCTTCATCCTGCTCAACTGGAACGAGAGGATGAGCGATGTGTTCACCGTGGCCCATGAGCTGGGCCACGCGGGGCAGAGCATGTACGGCGACAGGGCCCAGTCCTGGTACGACACGGATCCCTCGATGTATCTGGTGGAGGCGCCCTCCACCATGAACGAGCTGCTGCTGGCGCTCTACCTGAAGAACTCGAAAAATGACAGGCGTTTCCGCCGCTGGGTGCTCTCCAGCCTGATCAGCAACACCTATTACCACAACTTCGTCACGCACCTGAGGGAAGCGTGGTACCAGCGGGAGGTGTACCGCATCGTGGACGACGGCGGGAGCGTGAACGCGGAAGTGCTCAGCCGGCTGTTCCGGAAAAACCTGGAGCTCTTCTGGGGCGATGCCGTGGTGATCCCCGAGGGCGCGGAGCTGACCTGGATGCGGCAGCCGCACTACTACATGGGCCTGTACCCCTACACCTACAGCGCCGGGCTCACCGTGGCGACCCAGGCCATGCTGCGCATCGAAAAAGAAGGCGAAAGCGCCGTGAACGACTGGAAAAACTTCCTGGCCGCCGGCGGCACCCTGCCTCCCGCGGGGCTGGCGAAGATCGCGGGCCTGGACATCACCACGGACGGCCCGCTCAACGCCACCATCGACTATATCGGCTCCGTGATCGACGAGATCTGCCGCCTCACGGAGGAGATCGACGGGATCGGGCTGTGAGCGGAGGAAAAGGATGACCCCTAAAGGACCGGCGGGCCGCGGCGTGGTCGCGAAAGCCTTTTACAAGTCCCTCCCCGTCATGGCGGGATACATCGTGCTGGGGATCGGTTTCGGGATCCTTTTAAGGGCCGCGGGATACGGCGCCGGCTGGGCCTTCGCCATGAGCGCCTTCATGTATGCCGGATCCATGCAGTTCGTGGGCGTGGGCCTCATCACCTCGGGCGCTTCGGTCGTCACCGCGGCGCTGACCACCCTGACGGTCAACGCCCGGCACCTTTTCTACAGCGTATCCATGCTCGAGAGGTACAGGGACGCCGGGAAATACAAGCCCTACCTGATCTTCGCCCTGACCGACGAGACCTATTCCCTGCTGTGTGACGG
>CADCQZ010000311.1 GCA_902803675.1 uncultured Eubacteriales bacterium | reverse complement strand
GATCTCCCCCGGGGCGAGAAGCTGCAGGTCCAGCACCGCGTCCACCATCCGGACCGCCCGCCCGGGGTCCCTGCCGAGGATCAAAAGCCCCAGCGCGGTGTACAGCGTCTCCCGCAGGGCGGGTCTCCTCTCCGCGCCCCAGAGGACGAGACCGGTATCATCGTCATACACGGCCAGCATGCGCTCCACCGCTTCGGTGACCAGCGTGCGTGCTTCCGTTGAAAGGGTGGCGGTCATCGAAAAGATCCTCCGTTCGCGGCCGCGGGGCCGAAAAATGTGTTCGGTTCGTGCTTCGTTGTGATTTTATCCGTTTATATACGGAACTGTCAAGAGAAAGCACCGGAAAATACACAAAAAGTCATGGTATTTATCTTAAAGTTACTCAAAATATGACCAAAATCGTCGAACGACACGTTGATTATCGGTCGGGTTTATGGTATGATGGCCATGGTCATCAAATCTGTCATCATAGAAACACGATGAGGACGGTGAGTTCATGGCACTGGTCAACATGCGCCGGCTCCTGCGGGAAGCGTCTGAGGGGGGCTACGCCGTAGGCTCTTTCAGCGCGGCCAATCTGGAGTGCGTGCGCGGCATCATCCGGGCCGCGGAGGAATGCCGCTCCCCGGTGATCCTGCAGGTGGCCGAGATCCGCCTGCCCTATTCCCCCCTGAAGATCTTCGGCCCCCTGATGGTGGCGGCGGCCGAGGAAGCCTCGGTCCCCGTGGCGGTCCATCTGGATCACGGCAAAAGCATGGACACGATCCGGACGGCGCTGGACCTGGGGTTCACCTCCGTGATGTACGACGGCAGCGAACTGGACATCGACCGGAACGTGAGGAACACCCGGGAAGCGGTGCGCATGGCGGCATCCACCGGCGCGGCCGTGGAAGCGGAAGTGGGCCGGGTGGGCCGGGGCGAGGACGGGTCCGAGGCGAAGGAAGAGATCGCCACGCCGGAGGACTGCATCCGCATGGACGAAACGGGCATCGACGCCCTGGCGGTGGGGATCGGCAACGCCCACGGCCTCTACGCCCGCACGCCCCATCTGCGCTATGACGTGCTGGAGAGCGTTTCGTCCCGGATCGGCGCGTCCCTGGTGCTGCATGGCGGCTCCGGCCTGACGGACGAGCAGTTTTCCCGGGTGATCGCCCTGGGCATCCGGAAGGTGAACATCGCCACGGATGTCTTCCGGGCGGCGAGCCTGGCCATGGGCGGCAGTGACCTGTTCAAGGCCATGGACGCCGCGGCGGAAAGCGTGAAGAACGTCGTCACCGCCTATATGAAACGATTCGGAAGCACAGAAAGGGTGTGATATGGATATGATAAGCTTCGATCTGACAAAGCCCCTGCACATCATCCCGGTCGGCCGGGTCGCCATCGACTTCAACCCGACGGACTACAACCGCCCTCTCAATGAGAGCACCAACTTCAACCGGTACCTGGGCGGATCCCCGGCCAACATCGCCGTGGGCATGGCCCGTCTTGGGGACCGGGTGGGCTTCCTGGCCCGGGTGAGCGACGACCAGTTCGGCACCTTCGTGACGGACTATTTCCGGGCGGAAGGCATCGACGTGAGCCACATCCGCCGCTGCGAGCACGGTGAAAACCTCGGCCTGACCTTCACGGAGATGCTCTCCCCCACCCAGTCCTCCATCCTGATGTACCGGGAGGGCGTGGCGGACCTGCAGCTGTGCCCGGACGACGTGGACGAGGAGTACATCGCTTCCTCGGCGTGCCTGCTGATCTCCGGCACGGCACTGTGCACGTCGCCCACCCGGGAAGCGTCCCTCAAGGCCCTGACCTTCGCGCTGCGCCGCGGGGTGCCGGTGGTGTTCGACGCGGATTACCGCGCCTATACCTGGAAGAGCATGGACGAGATCGCGATCTACACCTCCCTGGTGGCGGAGAAGGCGGACATCATCATGGGCAGCCGGGAAGAGTTCAGCCTGATGGAGCGCCTGCTGGGCCTTGACGGGAGCGATGAAGCCTCTGCGGCCTACTGGCTCAAAAAGCAGGCGAAGATCTGCGTGATCAAGCACGGGAAGAGCGGCAGCCGTGTCTACAGCCGGGACGACGGGTGCTGGGACGTGAAGCCCTTCCCGGTCACGGCCCTCAAGGGCTTCGGCGGCGGCGACGGATACGCCTCCTCCTTCCTCCACGCCCTGATGGCGGGCCGTTCCCTGCCCGAGGCCCTGGAAAGGGGCAGCGCCTCCGCGGCCATGCTGGTGGCCAGCCACGCCTGCTCCAGGGACATGCCCACCGAAGAAGCCCTGGAAAACTTCATCAGGGAAGAGAAAGCCAAGTACGGCGACGTGATCTTCGCGCTTTGAGCGGATCAATAAATCGAAAGGAAGGTTCCCTTTATGGCTGAGACCCGGATCATGAGACCCTTTATCAACGGAAAGTTCATCGAGTCCACGAGCGAAAAGTTCAACACGATCTACGATCCCTCCACCGGGGAGGAGATGGCCAAGGTGCCCTGCTGCACGAAGGCGGAAGTGGAACAGGCCATCGCGGCGGCCAAGGCGGCCTATCCCGCCTGGCGGGACACGCCCGTGAGAAAGCGCGCGGCCGTGATGATGAAGCTGAGGAACCTGATCGAGGAGCACATGGATGAGCTGACGGACCTGTGCGCCCATGAGAACGGGAAGTGCTGGTCCGAGGCCGCGGGCGATGTGGGCAAGGCCCTGGAGATGACGGAACTGGCCTGTTCCGCGCCCTCCCTGCTGATGGGCGAGAGCCTGATGAACACCTCCTCCGGCTACGATACCACCCTGTACCGGGAGCCCATCGGCGTGTTCGCGGGCATCGCTCCCTGGAATTTCCCGGCCATGATCCCCGTGGGCTGGATGGCGCCCCTGGCCATCGTGTGCGGCAACGCCTTCGTGCTCAAGCCCGCCTCCACCACGCCCATGACCTCCCTGCGCTTCGCCGAACTGTACAAGGAAGCCGGGATCCCGGACGGCATCTTCAACGTGGTGCCCTGCTCCAGGAACGAGGCGGAGATCTTCCTGACCCATGAGGACGTGAAGGGGATCACCTTCGTGGGATCCACCTCCGTGGGCCAGCACGTGTACGCCACGGCCGCCGCTCACGGCAAGCGGGTGCAGGCCCTGTGCGAGGCCAAGAACCACGCCCTGGTGCTCAGGGACGCTCCCATCACCCGCACCGCGGCGGGCATCATGAACTCCGCTTTCGGCTGCGCCGGCGAGCGCTGCATGGCCCTGCCCGTGGTGGTGGCGGAAGAAGCGATCGCCGATCAGCTGGTGGCGGAGATCGTGCGGCTGTGCAAACAGCAGAAGGTGGGCCCGGCCTACGACAAGACCTCCAATCTGGGCCCCGTGGGCTCCAAAGGCCATATGCAGTTCGTGCTGGACTGGATCCAGAAGGGCATCGACGAGGGCGCCCAAATGGTGCTGGACGGCCGGAACGTGAAGGTGCCCGGCTATGAGAACGGCTACTACATCGGCCACACGGTGTTCGACCACGTGACCGACGAGATGACCATCGGTACCCGGGAAGTGTTCGGGCCGGTGCTGTGCATCAAGCGGGTGAAGGATTTCGAGGAGGGCCTGGCCAAAATGAACGCCAATCCCTTCGCCAACGGATCGGTGATCTTCACCCAGAGCGGCTTCTACGCTCGCGAGTTCGCCCGCAGGACGGACGGCGGCATGGTGGGCGTGAACGTGGGCATCCCGGTGCCCATCGGGGTATTCCCCTTCTCCGGGCATAAAAAGTCCTTCTTCGGCGACCTGCACTGCCACGGCAAGGACGCCTTCAGGTTCTATACGGAGTCCAAGACCGTGACCATGCGCTGGTTCGACGAGGAAGAAATGAAAAAAGAACAGGTATCCACCTGGGACGGCAGTCTCTAAGATCGAAAGGAGAAAAACAACATGATCAGGATCGGTATCGTAGGCGCGGGCCGCATCGGCCTGGTACACGCGGAATCTGTCACTTACCACATCCCGGAGGCCCAGGTCGTGATGGTCACGGACGTGGTGCTCGATAACGCCAAAAGGCTGGCGGAACGCTTCGGCGTGCCCAAGTACTCGGCGGATTACATGGATCTGATCAATGATCCGGACATCGACGCCGTGCTGGTGTGCTCCCCCACCCCCACTCACGCGGACATCTCCATTGCCGCCATGAAAGCGGGCAAGCACGTGTTCTGCGAGAAGCCGGTGCACACCTCCCTTGAAAAGATCAAAGAGGTGGCGCAGGTGGCCAAAGAGACGGGCAGGAAGCTGCAGATCGGCTTCAACCGCCGCTTCGACCACAACCACAAGGCCGTGCAGCGCGCCGTCAAGGAAGGCAAGCTGGGCAATGTGGAGATCATCAAGATCACCTCCAGGGATCCGGAGCCCCCGTCCCCGGAATACGCCGCTTCCTCCGGCGGGCTGTACATCGACATGATGATCCATGACTTCGACATGGCCATGTTCCTGGCCGGCAGCGACGTGAAGGAAGTCTACGCCATGGGCACCTCCCTGGTGGACAAGCGCATCGGCGAAGCCGGGGACGTGGACACCGCCATCGTGACCCTCACCTTTGAGAACGGGGCGCTGGGCGTGATCGACAACAGCCGCCGCGCCGCCTACGGCTATGACCAGAGGGTGGAAGTGTTCGGCTCCCTGGGCATGGCGGCGGATGAGAACGACGGGGACTCCACGGTGAAGATCTCCACCGCGGCCGGCGTGGTGGGCGAAAAGCCCCAGTTCTTCTTCCTGGAGCGCTACATGGCGTCCTTCACGGATGAGATGAAGCAGTTCATCGAAGCGATCACGAAGGACACCGAGGTGCCGGTGGGCATCCACGCGGGCCTGATGAGCGTGGTGCTGGCCAAGGCGGCCAAGAAGTCCCTGGATGAGCACCGGCCGGTGGCCGTCAGCGAGATCCTGAACGGCTGAAAGCGAGGATGAACATGGATCGGAATATCAGAAAAGCCCGCGGCGCCCATCCCTTCGGGCTGACCTGGATCGCCCGCATGGAGGGCGAGCACCGGGACATGCTGATGGATTTCGGTGTATACCGGATGAAAAAGGGCGACGTGTATGAGGACGGGGAAGCCCTCGAAAAAGCGGTGTTGCTGGTGTACGGCGAAGTGGACTTCGAATGGAACGGGAACGAGCATGTCCAGGAAAGGGCAAACTGCTTCGACGTGCCGCCTACGGCGCTGCACGGGGATCAAAGCACGCGCTTTAAGATCACCTGCCTGTCGGATGAGGCGGAGATCGACATCCTGAGGACGGACAATCCCAAAGCCTTCGGCGCCAGACTGTACCTGCCCGAGGATACGCCGGACGAGTTCCGCGGCGCCGGGCTGATGCGGGAGACCTCCACGAGGATCGTGCGCACGATCTTCGACTACACCAACGCGCCCGACGCCAACCTGGTGCTGGGCGAGGTGATCGGCTTCCCCGGGAAATGGTCCAGCTATCCCCCGCACCATCATCCCCAGCCGGAGATCTACTATTACAAGACCAACCCGGAGAACGGCTTCGGCTACGGCGAGCTGGGCGACGAGGTGGTCAAGGTGCAGAACAACGACACCGTGTTCATCGCTCCCGGGCTGACCCATCCCCACTGCACCGCGCCGGGGTATGCCCTCTGGTACCTGTGGGCGATCCGTCATCTGGACGGGCAGCCCTACAAGAATCCCGAGTGCCCCGTGTTCCTGCCGGAGCACCTCTGGGTGATGGATGAGGGCGCGAAATACTGGGGCGACCGATAACAGGAGGATCGAGACCATGGATACCATTCGCCTGACGATGGCCCAGGCGCTGGTCCGTTTCCTGGATCAGCAGTATGTGGAACTGGACGGACAGGAGCACAAGTTCGTCAACAATATCTTCGGCGTCTTCGGCCACGGCTGCGTGGTAGGCGTGGGCCAGGCGCTGCAGCAGGGCGGCCACGGCATCCGTTTCCTGCAGGGAAAGAACGAGCAGAACATGGCCCTGGCGGCCACCGCCTTCGCCAAGCAGAAGAACCGTTTGGAGATCATCCCCTGCGTAAGCTCCATCGG
>CADCQZ010000310.1 GCA_902803675.1 uncultured Eubacteriales bacterium | reverse complement strand
TTCCTCCCTCCGCGCCAAAGCAATGGAAGAGCCGGCCCGGTCATAGATCACCTTGCCGCCGCGCTGGGAGGCACCTTTTTCACAGAAATAGATCCCCAGTCGGGGGCCTCCGCGGATCATGCCGCTCACGTCCACACCGTACCGCCTCAACTCGTTCACCGCGCACTGGCCGATCTCCTGATCCGGCACTTTGGTCACATAAGCCGCGTCGTTGCCGTAATTGGCCAGGCTCACCGCCACATTGGCCTCACCGCCCGCGTAGGTCGCTTCAAATACAGTGCTCTGCACGAAGCGGCCGTAACCGGGAGGGTTCAGACGCATCATGATCTCTCCGAAAGCGACGATCCTTTTACGCATATCATCCAACCGCCTTTCTCAATTCCGCCGCCATGGCGGTGATCCGGTCCCATTCACCGTTCATGATCCAGTCCTTGTTGACAAGACTTCCCCCGACTCCCACACCGCAGCAGCCGGCGGCAATGAATTCCGCGCAGTTCTTTTCATTGACACCGCCCACCGCCATCAGCGGGATGTGGCTCAGCGGCGCTTTCACAGCCTTGATGTAGCCGATGCCCAGAGTGCCCGCCGGGAATACCTTCACGGCATCCGCTCCGGCTTCCCAGGCCGCCTCGATCTCGCTGGGCGTACAGGCTCCCGGAAAAGCCGCCAGTCCATAGGCCTTCACCTGCCGGATGAGCTCCGGATTGGTGTTGGGAGTGATGATGTAGGCTGCTCCCGCGTCCCTCGCCATCTTAAGCTGTTCCTGGGTGAGGACCGTGCCCGCGCCGGGCAGCATTTTCCCTTTCATGTGATCCCCTATGGCACGGATAGCCCCGGCCGTGTCATTCCAGGTATCCGGATGTTTCTGGTCAAAAGTGACCTCCATCAGGTCGATCCCGCCCTTGTAAAGCGCTTCTGCCAGGCCCACCATGTATTCCGGCTTCAGGCCGCGCACGATGGCGATGATCTTCCTTGACATGACCCATTCCAGTGTCGTCATACCGATCCCTCCTTGTCATGATCTCATGATATATTACTGTTTCTCAGGCGGAAAAGTCGATACATATTATTCTCTCATCCGGTGGAGAAATCCGTCTTGACGGACGAACCGTGCGTGATATAATGATTTGTCAGATAAAAAAAGGAGAATATGGATATGGACCTTTTTGACCGTTACGACGAGCTCACCGACATCATTGAACGCATGAACGCGGAAGCGGTAAAACGAAACGATCTTCCTTATATCCGCCTGCATGACTATGTCCATTACATGGATGTGAAAGATTTCCTGCAGGCTTACACGCGGCGGCTCAGGCTCAGCGCCGAGGAAAGGTCCTCCCTTCTCAGGTTCTGCTGCCGGGATACCCTTGAATTAAAGGCCAGGGCCGGGGAAAGAGACCTGTATGCCCTGACATTTCATTATTTCAAGGCCATGGTCGTCCGGACAGGCAACCTGGATACACCGGATGACTGCGTGGAAAAGCTGGATATGGATCGCTTTGTCCCCTACCGAAACGCCAGGGAAAAGCAGTGGCGGAACGCTGTTTTGTCCCGGGAGGAAAGTGACACGCTCACCTTTACGGAGAAAAAGATCCTTGGGAGCATGAAAGTTTAAAAGCGCACCTCCAGATGCGGTTGAAAAGATGCCAAATTTTCTATCAATATTTTATATTATTATATTTTCTAATAGCTGTCAATACCAAATTTTATAAGCAGACCGTTTTCAACTTTAACTTTACGTCCCGGGTCAAAAATAATAAACTGAAGTTAACCGGAAGGGCTGAAATGAATGCCCAAATATATCGAAAGGAGTCTTTTATCATGAAGAAAATCGCTCTGTTCCTTGCGGCGGTCCTGATGGTATCCTGCTGCGCGTTCGCCTCCGCTGAGGGCCCGGTGACCATCTCCTATACCTCCTGGGCACTGGCTGAGGAGCATCTGGTACCCATTTACGGCGGCTCCTGCGATGCCTTCATGGCGGACAACCCCGATGTGATCGTCGACTATTCCCAGACCAATCCCTACGCGGACTATCTGAGCCAGCTGAAGATCTCCGCCGCCAACGGCACTGCCCCCTATGTGGCCCACATCAAGGCCGAATGGCTGCCGGAACTGCTGGAAATGGGCGTTGTGAAGGACATCAAGCCCTATGTGAGCGCTGACATCGTGGGCGAGTACAATCCCGCGACGATCGCTGCCGTGTCCGACGGTGATGCCATGGTGGCCATGCCCTGGTTCGGCAACACCTACGCCCTGTACTGCAATACCGCGCTGATGGCCCAGGCCGGCATCACCGAAATGCCCGCCACCTGGGAAGAACTGCTGGATGACGCGTATGCCATCTCCGAGTTGGGTGAGGACATCTACGGTCTCGCGATCCCCAACAGCAACGGCGTGGAAGCCGGTGAAGGCTACAACATCCTGCCCGTGCTTTGGGCATACGGCGCCGACTACCGCGATGCGGACGGCAAGCTGGCCCTGAACAGCGAAAATGCCGTGAAGGCTTTCGAGTGCATCAAGGCCCTGCTGGACGACGGCGTATCCACCACTGTGGGCAACTCCTTCAAGGATCTGCGCAGGCTCTTCGGCGAAGGCAAGATCGGCTTCTATTGGGATCTTGAAGCGACCATCAAGACCGCCGCTTCCGCCGCCGCCAACGAGGATGACTTCTATGCCAACTTCAAAGCCATCGAGATCCCCGGCACCTGCGGCTACGCCATCAACCACTTCCTGGTGGTGTTCAACAACACCCCCGATGAGCTTATGCCCTATGTGGGCCGCTTCCTTGACTACATGACGGATGCCACTGTCATCGGCATCTTCTACGAAGGTGGTCAGGGCAAGGTCTCCGGCCGTGCTTCCGTCAATGAAAAGGTGTTCGTAGGCGTCTCCGATACTTCCGCCGCTTACGTCGCCGCCATGAACAAGGCGCTTCCGCTGCCCATCGACATCCACTTCATGGAAGCCGAAGCCAAGATCGTCGACGCGCTGACCATGCTGGCGCAGGGCTCCACCGCGCAGGAAGCCGCTGATGAGCTCCAGGCCGCGATCGAACAGATCTACGCCAAATAAGGGCCCTGACTCAACTGTTATCGAACCGTCAGAGAGGCTGACTCACTGACATAACGCCCCGCCTGGTCCTGCTTTGGGCATAGAGCCATGTCGGCTATGATGCCGGGTGGGACCAGGCGGTCATTTTAAGCTCAAGGGGTGACTGTGATGCAAGCCGCTGCAAAAAGAAAGGTGAAAAAGTCCGCAAGAGCCCGAGCCGACAGCTGGTTCGGATTCGCGCTGACCGTGCCGGCCATCATCGTGCTGTGCATCGTGATCGCGCTTCCGATCCTCAAGGGGGTGTTGGTCAGCTTTTTTGATTACCATCTGAAAGACCTGACCAAAGACGCCTTCAATATGGACACCGGCACGATCTCCGGCCTGTTTACCGGTGAAACGCCCCTTGTGAGCAGTGACGCGATCACCCCCGCATCCAACGGAAAACCGGCGACCGCCTTCGTGAACTACAGCTGGAACGACCTGAGAAACTACAGGGACCTGTTCGTTGTGCGCGAGGGACGGTCGATCTTTGAAAGTGAGTTTTTCTCAAGTTTCATCAACACGCTGGTCTTCGTGTTCCTGACCGTCACAGTCCAGACGATCCTGGGCATGATGATCGCTCTCCTGCTCAATTCGAGGATCAGGGCTCGAGGCCTGTTCAGAGGTCTTCTGCTGGTGCCCTGGACGATCCCCTCGGTGGTGGTAGCCATCATATGGCGGCTGATGCTGCACCAGGAGGGCGGTATCATGAACTACGCCTTTTATATCATGGGGCTCACTTCCACCACCAGGGTCGCCTGGTCAAGTTCCGTGGTGCTCGCCCGGTCGGCTATCGTGATAGCGGCTGTATGGCGCCAGCTGCCCTACATGATGGTGATGCTGCTGGCCGGCCTGCAGTCGGTGGACATGTCCCTGCAGGAAGCCGCCCAGATCGACGGGGCCAGCGGAAGACAGACTTTCTGGCATGTGACCATCCCCTCTATCCGCCCGGTGCTGATCTCCTCGGTTTGGATCGCTATCATGAGCAATTTCCAGATGTACACGATCATCGCCAACCTGGTAGGTACCGGCAGCAAGACAGGCACCAACACCCTCTCCATCGCCGCTTATCAGGAAGCCTTTACCAACAGTGATTTCGGAAAAGGCGCTGCGATCGGCGTATTGTGGCTGGCAGTGCTCCTGATCATCACGATCATCTCCAACACTCTCTCCGCGCGAAGTGCGACTGATTATCAGTAAGGAGGCGGATGAGATGAAAAAGCAAAATGCCGACGCCTCCGCAGCCAGAACGGTGAACCGTCCCCTTTTCATCCTCAGCCTTGTCGTGAGGGTGATCGCGGTCCTGGCGGCTGTATTCTGCCTGTATCGGGTCGCTCAATTGGTCGGAGGCAACAACGTGTCGCTTTCCGACACTCAGATCACCGCCGCTGTCCGCGACACTTCAGGCAGGACTGTCCATACATCCGGGGATCTGAGGAAAAACACCGGCAGCGGCCCGGAAACAGTGGATCTCACAGACGGGTTCACCTGCGAGATCGCGTCCCAGAAGAATGCCCGAAAAAAGTATATCCAGGTGACGCTGACCGTCAAAGGCCCGGATGGGGAAACAGTCTGGCAGTCTGACGCGGAACCGCTGCAGTTCACTGAAGAGATCCACGCGGATATCACCATGGTTTTTACTGCCGCTGACGGAAACATCTCGGCGGATGTATCCACTGCCGTGAAGGAAGCCAGGCACATCAGCGACAACCTGCTCATCTACTGCCTGGGCCTGGCGGCGGGGATCACTGTTTTCGCAGTCGTCAGCACCGCATCCCGGCATTTCCGTCAGAACACCGCTGTGGCGCGATTCAACCGTACCGTGTCCTCAGTGGGCCGTTACGCGCTTCTGGCTGTTATCCTCGTCATCGCTCTCTTCCCGATCCTGTGGATGCTGTTCGCCTCCCTGATGCCTTCCCAGCACGTGATGCAGATCCCGCCAGTATTCGGCATCACTTCCGAGAGCAGTTTCGCGAATTATATCAAAGTATTCTCTCAGGCAAAATACCTGAGATACTACCTTAACTCCGTGGTCACATCAGGCGGTACGGTAGCCGTGGTGATGCTGATCGCCCTGATGGCCTCCTATTCATTCTCAAGATATGAGTTCTGGGGAAGGAACGCCGTGCTCACACTGATCCTTTCCGTGCAGATGTTCCCTATCGTGGCCATCCTGATCTCCCTGTACGGTTTTTACATGCGCTGGAACCTGGTGGACCATTACTCCGGCGTGATACTGGCGGATACCGTGCAGGCGCTGCCGCTGGCCATCATGCTGCTCAGGTCCTTCTTCGATACCCTGCCCCGTTCCCTGGATGAAAGCGCCAGGATCGACGGAGCCGGAAGGATCCGCACGATGCTGTCCATCCTGGTACCGCTGACGATCCCGGGACTGGTCGCCGTAGGTATATACACCTTCCTGAACGCATGGGACGATTACCTGATGGCCCTCACCATCATGAAGAATGACAGCATGAAGACCCTGACAGTCGGCCTGGCGCAAAGCTTTCTCGGTGAATACGCCCATGATTACGGCGCGCTGATGGCTTTTGCCATGGGAGGTTCCCTTCCCATCGTGCTGCTGTTCATCTTCTTCCAGAAATACATGATCTCCGGCTTGACGGCGGGTGCCGTCAAGGGCTGATCACGATACACCATCCTGCCGCACTCATTTATAACCAAAAAATCAAGATCAGGAGGTATGCTCTATGGCAGTAAAGAAATACCGCATCGCTATCATCGGCTGCGGCATGATCTGCAACGCGGCTCACATCCCCTCCATCCTCGAATTGAAGAAGCAGGGCATGGCTGAGATCGTCGCTGTCGCCGACATCCGGGAATGTGCCGCGCGGGAGACCGCCCAGAGATGGGAGATCCCCGCCTGGTACGATGATCCGCAGAGGATGCTGGACGAGGTCAAGCCGGACTGGGTATCCGTGTGCACGCCCAACGTGTACCACAAGCAGTGGTCCATCGCCGCCCTGCGGGCCGGAGCCAACGTGATGTGTGAAAAGCCTCTGGCCCTCACCTATATGGACGCGAAGGAGATGTTCGCTGAAGCGGACAAAGCCGGGAAACTGCTGTGGGCCTGCCAGAGCCGGCGCTGGAGCGCGGACATGGATTTTGCCTACCAGGCCATGAGAGAAGGCGATATCGGAAAACCGTACTTCGCCGATATTTCTTTCGTGCGCCGTTACGGCATCCCCACCTGGGGCTTCTTCCACATGAAACAGCACAATGGCGGCGGCGCCTTCTGTGATCTCGGCGTGCATTTCGTGGACGCGCTGCTGTGGATGTGCGGAAGTCCCCGGGTAAAAGCCGTGTCCGGCATGGAAACGGATGTCCTTGCCCGAAAAAAGGAGGATATCCTGCTGTCGATCAAGGAATCGGGCGCCTATATCGGCACCTTCACGCCCCGGCCCTATGACCCGGACGAATTCTCCGTCGAGGAATGCGCCGCCGGGACCATCCGCCTCGAAGATAATTTCCTGGTGAACTTCAAGTTTACCTGGGCACTGAACCAGCCCACCAAAAAGCGTTTCCTGCTGTGCGGAGACAAAGGCGGCCTTGATGTGGAGCAGTTCAAGCTGTACAAAAACGTAGGCAGGTTCCAGGCAGAGACAGAGCTCAAGTATTTCGACAACCGCCCCTTCGCCGGCGTGGCTTTCGACGCCCACCGGTACATGTACCGTCATGTTTACGACGTATTGGAAGGCAAGGTCGAACGCCTTGTCAAACCCGAAGAGACCCTCAACGTGGTATCCGCGATCGAAGCGTTCTACCTGAGCGCGGAACAGGACCGTGAAGTCCGCACGACCGAATTGAAAGGATATGAATCATGAGAAAAGACCGCTATAAAGTCGTCATCGCAGGCTTTGCCCACGTGCACATCAATGACGTAGCCAAACACTATTTCGATAATCCCCGCATCGACCTGGCCGCCTGCGCGGACCTTCCCCCGCGAGTCCCCGAATTGAGGACCGACGCACCCTATACCCGGCAGTGGAACCTGAAGTACTGCTCCGAGAATTTCCACATGAAAGTCTATGATGACTGGATCAGGATGCTGGACGAAGAAGAGCCGGACCTGGTGGTGTGCAACAGCGAGAACTGCTACCATGTGACTGTTACGGAAGAATGCGCCAAACGGGGCATCGCCGTATGCATCGAAAAGCCCATGGCCACCACCCTGAAGGATGCCCTCAAAATGTACCGGACCGCCGAGACCTACGGCAGTCTTCTGACAGTCAACTGGCCCATCACCTGGTATTCAGCCATGCATACAGCCAAGAAAATGTTGGAGGAAGGCCAGATCGGTGATCTGATCGAGATCAAGACACGCATGGGCCACACAGGCCCGCTGGGCCCCGGCGCCAAGCATAAGATCAGCGCAGTGGCTGCCCCCATGACTGACGCCGAGATCGCCCGGACCTGGTGGCATCAGACCGAGTGCGGCGGCGGTGCCATGGCCGATTACTGCTGCTACGGTTCCATCGTAGCCTACTGGTTCGCCGGTCAGGAAGCCGTTGCAGCCACAGGCATGCGCATCAACAGCATCCACACCCTTTCCGACGCTGAGGACAACGCAGCCATGATCGTGCGCTTCCCGAACTGCCACGCGGTGCTGGAAGGCACGTGGACCACGTATCAGCACACCTTCAAGTCCCCCATCATCTACGGGACCAAAGGCGCCGTCGTTGCGGATTACAAGACGAATAAAGTGCAGCTCTACCGTGAGTTTGAAGAGGTCAGGGATGTGGATAACATCGCCCTGCCGGAGCATCTCAAAGACGTTTCCTGGGCTTTTGTCCACTATATGGACGGGGACGCGCCCCTGCACGAGACGATGACAGCGAAGTTCAATCTGGGTGCCATCGCCATCCTGGACGCCGGCATCCGCTCTGCCGACAGCGGCAAAACGGAAATGGTCAACAATATCCATTGGGCGATAGGGTGACAGATATGACCGGGATCATAACGGATATCCAGCATTTCTCGCTCCATGACGGTGACGGGATACGTTCCACGGTATTCCTGAAGGGCTGCAATATGCGCTGCCGGTGGTGTCACAACCCGGAGACCCTCAAACCCGATCCGGAAGAAGCGTATTATCCAGCCAAATGTATCCATTGCGGACACTGCAAGACCGGCTGCCCGGCAGGAGCGAGGGTGACCATCGGCCGGGCGATGACGCCTGATGAGGTCATGGAAGAAGTTTTGAGGGACCGGGATTACTATGACGCCTCCGGCGGAGGCATCACGGTATCCGGCGGAGAACCGTACCTGCAGGCGGCTTTCCTGACGGAGCTTCTGAAGCTCTCAAAACGCCAGGGGCTTCATACCGCTGTGGAAACGAACCTGTCCCTGCCCTGGGATCGCATCGAAAAAACGCTTGGATATCTTGACAGGGTCTTTTTCGACATCAAGCTGATGGACAGGGCCGGGCATATAGAATGGACCGGGATACCCAATGACACGATCCTGAGCAATGCCGAAAAGCTCATCTCTTCCGGCACTCCTTTCACCGCGCGCACGCCTCTGATCCCCGGTGTGACAGACGCCGACAGCAACATCCGCGCTGTCGCGGCCTTCCTCTCAAAACACGCGCCCGGAGCGGAATATGAACTCCTCAACTACAACATGCTGGCAAGATCAAAGTATGAGCCTGTCCATATGACTTACTCCCTGCCGGATCTGAGACCGCTGAAATCAGACAGGCTCGCCGGCCTGAAGGAGATCGCCGACCGGGAGGGTGTTCGCTGCACCGTCAGAAAGGGCTGAGAGATGACCACCGAGGAAAAAAAGAGGATCTATACCGAGCGCATCCGCAGTCTCCGCGCGAAAAAGATCGAGGAAACGAAAAAAAAGATCGCTTACAACGGGCATACGGACGAGGACGATTACAACTACCTCTGCCCACCTGAGGGCTATGATTTCAAGCCCGTCGGAGACACTCCCAACGGGGATTTCCATGGGTATTCCGGATGGAGCGAAAACTACGCGGCCATGCTCAAAAGCTTCCCGCCGGTCGTGGATCCGGAAAACAGCATGTGCGGTAATTTCTACCGGATCCTGCAGAAATACCGCAAGCTGCGCTGGCATGAAAACTGGGATCTGTCCCCCTGGCAGGAAACGATCGACAAATACGGTATCGATCACGGCATCGGGCAGATCCATCATTTCTGCGGTGACGTGCGGATCGGTCTTAAAGCCGGCTGGGACGGCTTGAGGGAAAAGGTGGACCGCTACGCGGCTGTCAATAACAAAACGGAAGAACAGCGCGAATTCTATAAAGCGGAGCAGGTCTTTCTCGACGCCTGCATGGAGTGGATGGACAGGACCATCGCATGCGTCCGTGAAAAACTCCTTGAAGAGACCGATCCTTTGCTCAGGGAAAATTTGGAAGGCATGCTGGCGGCCAACGAATGGGTGCGGCACCACCCGCCCCGTACCCTGAGGGAAGCCTGCACGTTCATCTCATGGTACAATCTCTTCGGCCGTTCTTTCAACCGGGAAGGGTGCGGCGGACAGCTGGACGAGCTTTTAAGGCCCTATTATGAGCATGATACCGCCCTTGGATCGATCGATGATGAGGATGCCGTGTACTATATCGCCGGCCTGCTGATGAGCGACACCAAATACTACCAGCTTGGCGGTCCCGACGAGACCGGGCGCGACATGGTATCAAAGGTCAGCTGGCTCATACTGGAAGCCGCGGACCGGATGGACGTATCCCTCAACCTTACGATCCGTGTGCATGACGGCCTGCCCCGGGATTTCTTCCGTCGGGGCGTGGAACTGCTGTTCAGGCACAAAAACGGCTGGCCCCGTTTTTCCGGGGACCAGAGCCTGGTAGATGGCTTCATGCGCCGCGGTTTCTCCCGGGAACTGGCAGCCAAGCGCATCGCTGTAGGCTGCAACTGGATGGCTATCCCCGGGCTGGAATATCCGCTGAATGACAGCATCAAGGTCAATCAGGCCCGTGTGTTCGAGGTGGCCTATGACGAGATGATGGCTTCCGGGGAACGGTCCACCGCAAAGCTCCTGGAACTGTATACGAAACATTTGAGGATCGTACTCAAGTGTATCGCCGACACGATGGACTTTGACCTCAATAACAACCGCTACAATGATCCGGAACTCTTCCTGAACCTGTTCATGCAAGGCCCCATCGAAAAGGGCCGTGACGCGTCAGACCACTCTGTGGACTACTACAACATCGGTATCGACGGAGCCGGACTCGCGGTAGCAGCCAATTCCTTCGCCGCTCTCGAACAGAGGGTTGAAAAAGAAAAGATCCTTGACTGGGACCGGGTATACGCGTCCGTTCAGGCAAACTTTGAAGGCCCTGACGGCGCTTATATCCAGGCCCTGCTCAGGAACAGCGGACGCTTCGGTCAGCCCGGATCCCTCGGCAACAAATGGGCACGGAA
>CADCQZ010000309.1 GCA_902803675.1 uncultured Eubacteriales bacterium | reverse complement strand
TGTACGTGCTGTGCACCAATACCATCCTCGCGGTGATGACCTCGGGCCCCATCATGATCATCACCCAGGGTGGTCCCGCCCGTTCCACCACCACCCTGGTCTACCTGATGTACACCATGGGGATCGGCAGCGGGAATTTCGCCATGGCGTCCTGTATCAGCCTGGTGCTCATCGCTCTGACCCTCGTCTTTTCCCTGGGCACACTGTATCTGGACAGAGAGAAGGTGCAGTACGCGTGAAAAAGTCCGTGATCCCGGGCCTTTTGAGGCTGCTGATCCTTCTTGTCTCGGCCGCGGTGATCCTCTTCCCCGTGGTGTGGGCGGTGTGCGCCGCCTTCAAGCACCCGTGGGAGCTGGTGCGTCAGCCGGGGAAACTGCTGGCGGAGGACATGTTCTACCTGGGCAATTTCAGCCTGGTCCTGGGCAGGATGTCCTTCATCCGGTACTTCTTCAATTCTCTCCTCACATCCGCCTTCGTCTCCGTGGTGCGCCTCCTGGCGGCGGCCCTGGCGGCCTACGCCTTCGTATTTTTCCGTTTCCGCCTGCGCCGCGTGATCTTCATGCTGGTGCTCATCACCATGATGATCCCGCCGGACATCCTGGTCATCGCCAATTACCGCACCGTCGCGAGCCTGGGGTGGACCAACACGTACCTGGGCGTCTGCGTGGTGGCCTTTGTCGGGGCGTCCCAGATGTTCATGCTGCGCCAGGCCTTCACCCAGGCCCCGTCCTCCCTTTCCGACGCGGCGAGGATGGACGGCTGCGGCGACTTGCTGTTCCTGTTCCGCATCCTTCTTCCCCAGTGCCGGGGCGTGGTGTACACCCTTGCCCTGCAGGTGTTCATCAATCAGTGGAACGCCTATCTGTGGCCCCTTCTGGTGACGGACCGGGATGAGATGAGGACCCTTCAGGTGGGCATCACCATGCTCAGGAACCTGGAGAGCACCAACTATGAGGAGATCCTGGCGGGGGTGATCCTGGCGCTGATCGCGCCCCTGATCCTGCTGTTTGTCTCGCGGAGCCTGTCCAAGAGCATCGAAAACGACGGCGCTCTCGCGGGATGACATAAAATTTTCATCGGAGGAGACCAATATGAAAAAGATCGCTTTGATCCTGGCGCTGATCCTGCTGCCTTTTTCCTTCGCGTCGGCGGAGGAAAAGGTCACCATCACCTTCTGGCACTGCATGGCGGACGCGGCGGGGGACCTGATCAACGCGTACGTGGATGATTTCAACGCCACCGTGGGCGCGGAAGCCGGCATCCGTGTGGAGGCTGTATTCCAGGGCGCCTATAACGAGGCGGTCACCAAAATGAACAGCATGATCTTCGGCGGCAACCTGAAGGATCTGCCGGACGTGATGCAGATGGACGCCACCGGCAAGGTGAGCTATTCCGAGTGCGAGAAGCGGTATACTCTGGATCAGGCCCTGGCGGATCACCCCGACGCGGGGCTGAGCAGCTTCCTGCCCGCGCCGCTGAACAACTGGGCCCTTCAGGGCGTGCAGCTCGGCGCTCCCTTCGCCAGCTCCACCACGGTGACTTACTATAACAAAACGGTGCTCGACAGTTACGGGATCGCGGCTCCGGACACGTTGGACGATATCGCCGCGATGGCCGCGGTCATCCCCGCTCAGGAAGGCGTGAGCATCTACACCTGCGTGCCCAACACGCCCCTCCTGGCCAACTGGCTGGGCCAGATGGGCAGCGATCTGGTCAACGGGAGCAACGGCACGGAAGAGACGGCTACGGCCCTCAGCTGCCTGGAAAACGGCGCGCTGGAAGCTTTCCTCGGCCGGTGGCAGGCCCTGTATCAGTCCGGCGCCCTGAATAACGCCAACAGCTCCTCGGACGCCTTCGCCGCGGGCAGCCAGCTGATCATGACCTCCTCGTCCTCTTCCGTCGCGTCCGTGCTCAAGAAGGTGAACGGCGCTTTCGAGGTCGGCATCTGCGATTATCCCCGTGTCAGCGCGGACGCGCTCCACGGCGCCACCGCTTCCGGCAGCTGCCTTGTCATGTTCGACCAGGGCGATCTGAGGCGCGAGGCGGCCTATCAGTTCGTGCGCTACATGACCGGCGGGGACGTGCAGGCGGACTTCGCTTCCCGCACGGGCTACGCGCCGAGCTGCCTGGAAGCGGAGGAAACTCAGACCTGGCAGGATTTCGTGAAGGATAATCCTCTCTTCGGAGTGGCCCTGAGCCAGCTCAAGCGGACGCCCGCCGGCATGAGATCCGTGACCGTCGGACCCTCCGCCGATTTCTATTACGCGATCATCGCCGATATCTCCGACATGCTGACGGGCGGTGCCAGCCCCGCGGACACGGCGGCCCTGATGGCCGAGGATCTGAACGGCATGCTGGAGCAGTACGCCCTTTCGAACCCGTAAAGGGCTTTGACGGCCGGGCAGAAAAACTGCTTGCGGTACCGCATCTTTTCCTGTATAATATGCGGCTGTAGAATATTTTCACTTAAGATTGGAGATGTCCCTGACGATGATGAAGAAGAAAGCTTACCTGGCACTTTTGATCGCGCTGGCTCTTCTGCTCAGCGGCTGCACGCTCAAGTCCGTGGATCCGGTGGCCGACGCCGCCCAGGTGATCCTGAACGTGAACGGCGAAAAGGTCACGAAGGCCCAGATGACCACGCTGATCAACAACTATACCAACAACCTGCTCAACACCGACATGAACGCCCTGTACTATTACTACTACTACGGCAGGCTGCCTTACTCCAACACGGAACTGCTGGACCAGACCATCACGGCGGTCACCCGTTCCATGGTGCAGGAGCAGGAAGCGGTCAAGCAGGGCTTCGACAAGCTCACCGATGAGGAGCTTTCTCAGGTCCAGGCCGATGCCGAAGCGCGGTTCGAGGAGACCATCCAGGAAGAGATCACCGAGCATTTCGCCGATTCCGAACTGACCGGCGACGAGCTGCACGCCGCGGCCGTGGCCCACGCCGCCGAAGAGGGCGCGACCCTGGACAGCTTCCTGGACAGCCTCAAGAAGCAGAAGACCGTCGACAAGCTGCGTGAGTCCGTGGTGAAGGATGTCAGCGTGACCGATGAGGAAGTCAAGGCTGATTTCGACGCCAAGGTCGCGTCCCAGAAGGAAACTTACGACGCTTCCCCGGCTGCTTACATCGAAGCGCTCAACAACAATGAGGAGATCTTCTACGTGCCCGCCGGCGTGCGCTATGTCAAGCACATCCTGATCCAGTATCCGGAAGAGGCTTCCACCGCCATCACCGACGCGAAGAGCAAAGTGACCGAAGCCCAGAACGCTCTTGACAGCGCCAATACCGCCGTCACCGATGCCGGTGAGCAGGTCACCGATGAGCTCAAGCAGGCCGTGACCGACGCCGAGAAGGCCCTTGCCGACGCGCAGGCCGCTCTTGACGAAGCGGTGAACGCCGCCAACGCCCAGATCAAGGACAAGGCGGACGAAGCCTACGCCAAGGCCGTCGAGGAAGGCGCCGACTTTGACGCCCTGGTGGCGGAGTACGGCGAGGATCCCGGCATGAAGTCCGAGCCCTATCTGTCCGAAGGCTATCCCGTGGCGGAAGGTGCTTCCTATGACGAGGCTTTCCTGGCGGCTTCCCTGGCGCTGGAAAAGGTCGGCGATGTCACCGAGCCCGTGGTCAGCTCCTTCGGTATGCACATCATCCGCTTCGAGAGCGAAGCGGCCGCGGGCGAAGCGGTATTTGAGGATCATGCCGAAGATATCCGTGACGAGCTCCTTACCGCCCGTCAGGACGAGGTCTACAATGCCGCTCTCCAGGGCTGGATCGACGCTTCCGACGTCAAGTCCTTCCCGGCCAAGATGGGCTTCTGATCGGTCAAAAGACGACCTGCCCCGTCGCGCCGACGCGCGATGGGGCGTTTTTCGTGGAGGATCCCATGCTTTTCGACTGGACGTATCTGCTCATGCTGCCCGGGCTCATCCTGGGCCTTTATGCCCAGAGCAAGGTCAAAAGGAACTATGAAAAGTACAGCCGCGTGTTCGCCCGCCTGGGGATCCCGGCGTCGGAGATGGTGCAGCGCCTGCTCCGTTCCAACGGGATCACGGATGTGGGCGTCATGCGGGTGGGCGGTGACCTGACGGATCATTACGATCCCCGGAACAACACTCTGTCCCTGTCGGATGGCGTGTATGATTCCGCCAGCATCGCCGCCTACGGCATCGCGGCCCATGAAGCCGGCCACGCGATGCAGAAAGCCCAAAACGACGGCTTTCTGGCCCTGCGGTCGGCGGTGGTGCCGGTGGTGAACATCGGTTCCGCCCTGTCCTGGCCGTTGTTCCTCATCGGGCTGATCTTCTCCTATGACAAGCTCTGTGTCGCCGGGATCATCCTGTTTTCAGCGGTGCTCCTGTTCGCGCTGATCACGCTGCCGGTGGAATTCGGCGCCAGCAGGCGGGCCAAGGAGATGCTTCTTTCGGGAGGCTTCCTGTCACAGGATGAGATGACCGGGGTCAGCGCCGTGCTTGACGCCGCGGCCCTGACCTATGTGGCCTCTTTCGTGACGGCGCTTCTGCAGATGCTCCGTCTGATCATGATCCTCAATTCCCGCAGGCGGGACTGACGGGACGGCTGCGTTTGCTTTTTTACGATGACCGCGGCGGCGTGAGCCGCCGGGATGGAAAGGATGGAGTTATAACGTGAATACCTGTGTGATCGTGGGCATCAACTGGGGCGATGAGGGCAAGGGCCGTATGGTGGATATGCTGACGGACCGGTTCGATATCGTCGTGCGTTATCAGGGCGGCGGGAACGCCGGCCACACCGTCGTCAATGATTTCGGCACTTTCGCTCTGCACCTGCTGCCCTCGGGCGTTTTCCGCCCGGACGTGGTCAATATCCTGGGCAACGGAGTGGCGCTGGATATGGAGAACCTGTGGGTGGAGATGGAGGACGTGCGCTCCAAGGGCGTTCCCGTCGATCCCGGAAAGCTGCTGATCTCGGACCGTGCTTCCCTGCTGCTGCCCTGGCACCGGGAACTGGACGCCCTGGAAGAGGAGCGGCTGGGGGACAAGAAGTACGGCTCCACCAAACAGGGGATCGCCCCCTTCTATTCGGACAAGTATCAGAAAAAGACCGTCCTGGCGGGCGAGCTGAACTATCCGGAATATCTCAAAAAGCATCTGAGCGATCTTCTGGAGTGGAAGAACCTCACCCTCACAAAGGTCTACGGCGCCGAGCCGTGGAGCATGGAGAAGCTCTGGAACTGGGTGACCCTGTACGGGGAGCGGATCCGGCCTTACGTGTGCGACACGGGCGCTTATCTGCGCAAGGAGAGCGAAGCGGGCAAAAGGATCCTCTTCGAGGCCCAGCTGGGCGCGCTTCGCGACCTGGACCTGGGCATCTGCCCCTACACCACCTCATCCAACACCGTGGCGGCGTACGCGCCCGTGGGCTCCGGCCTGACGAACGGGTATCCCGAAGAGGTCATCGGTGTCGTCAAGGCCTATTCCACCTGCGTGGGGGAAGGGCCCTTCGTGTGCGAGTCCTTCGGCCCGGAAGCGGAAAAGCTGCGGGAAGCGGGGCATGAGTACGGCGCCAAGACCGGCCGTCCCCGCCGGGTGGGCCCCCTGGATATCGTGGCCACGCGCTACGGCGTGCGGGCCCAGGGCGCGACGGCTCTGGCGCTGACGAAGCTGGATGTGCTCAGCTACCTGGACGAGATCCCGGTCTGCGTCAAATACAGTCTGGACGGCGCTGAGACGGACGAGTTCCCCTTCCCCGCGGCGCTGGACAGCGCTCAGCCGGTCATCAGGTCCATGCCGGGCTGGAAGTGCGATATCTCCTCCGCCCGCACATGGGAGGACCTGCCCGAGGAAGCGCGGAACTATGTGACCTTCATCGAGGAACAGGTGGGCTGCCCCATCAGGTATATCTCCGTGGGGCCCGAGAGGAACGCCTGCGTGATCCGCTAAAGGAGCTGCATCATGTACGACCGGTATGAATCGCCCCTGTCTTCCCGTTATGCGTCGGAGTATATGCTCGCGCTCTTCTCCCCGCGCACCCGGATCGAGACCTGGCGCCGCCTTTGGGTGGCCCTGGCCCGGGCGGAACACGAAATGGGTCTGCCCGTCACGGCGGAACAGGTACAGGACCTGAAGGATCATGTGACAGACATCGATTTTGATTACGCCGCCCGGCGGGAAAGGGAAGTCCGCCACGACGTGATGGCGCACATCGACACCTACGGTGAAGCCGCTCCCAAAGCCCGGGGCATCATCCATCTGGGTGCCACCAGCTGCTATGTGACCGATAACGGGGACCTGATCCTCTATCGGGACGCCCTGAAGTATCTGAGGGGCGAGCTCACGGGCCTGATGAAGGACCTGGCCGGTTTCGCCGAATGTTACAAAGCCCTGCCCACCCTGGGCTACACCCATTACCAGCCGGCTCAGCCGGTCACCGTGGGCAAGCGCGCCTCCCTCTGGCTGCAGGACTTTTACCTGGACCTGGAGGAGATGGATTTTATCCTCGGCCATCTGCGGTTCCTGGGATGCCGGGGCACCACCGGCACGGAAGCGAGCTTCATGGACCTCTTTGACGGCGATGAGGAGAAGATCGACCGCATGAACGGCATGATCGCCGCGGAATTCGGCTTTACCGAGTGCTTCCCCGTCTGCGGGCAGACCTATCCCAGAAAAACGGACAGCCGCATCATGAGCCTGATGAGCGCCCTGGCCCAGAGCTGCTGCCGGATGGCCCAGGATATCCGGCTGCTCCAGCACGACCGGCAGATCGAGGAGCCCTTTGGGGAGAGCCAGGTGGGTTCATCCGCGATGGCCTACAAGCGGAACCCCATGCGCTGCGAACGGGTCTGCTCCCTGAGCCGTTACCTGATGGCGGAAGCGATGAACGCGCCTCTGACCGCCTCGGCCCAGTGGCTGGAACGCACTCTGGATGATTCCGCCGGCCGGCGCCTGTCCATGCCTGAGGCGTTCCTGTGCGCCGACGCGATCCTGCGCCTCTCCAGAAACATCGTCCGGGGCCTGAAGGTGAACCCTGCCATGATCGACCGGGCCCTGAGGGAGTACCTGCCTTTCATCGCCACGGAAAACATCATGATGGAAGCTGTGAAGCGCGGGGGCGACAGGCAGCGCGTCCATGAGATCATCCGTCAGTGTTCCATGGAAGCCACCGCCGTGATGAAGGCCGGCGGGGAGTGTGATCTGGTGGAACGCCTGGCTGCGCGTCCGGAGCTTATGATCGACCGGGAGGAGATCGAAAAGATCCTCCGGCCGGAGAATTATATCGGCCGCTGCCCGCAGCAGGTGGACGGCCTGCTTGCGAAGCTCCGCCCCATCCTGGACGCGGCCGACGGGTCCGACGAGGGGGACACGAAGATCGAACTGTAGTGACGATCGAACAGCGGCTCTCCGGGGCGGTCCCCGATGAAAACTGTAGCGTTTGAAGTCAGCGGCATGATCCTGTGGTCATGCCGTTTTTCTTTTTTTTCACGAGGGGATGGGCGGGCCCTTAAGAAAGCCGGCAGCTGAATGATCCGTTCTTATCACAGCATCCGTTCGGAAAAACTGTATTTTCGGTCGTGCTCATTCATCGTCCGCCCCGGTCGGGATCCGTTTTTCGGATCCGGTCGGCCTTTTTTGAGTGCCGGCGGTGTCACGGGATCGGCGGCTCCTGCCGTTCGGCCCGGATGATCCGCTGCCGCCGTGCGAAATATCACCCTTTAAAATACGAAAATTTTGAATTTTGCGAGTCTGTTTCACAGCGAAACAAGTAGTGTTTCGATAAATTCCTCTCTGAAATTAAATAATTAAGAAGCTGAAATTCGGTTCAACATGATTTTTCGATAATTTACTATTGAAAACTCCCCGGATGGACCGTATAATGAGGCCATTAAATCAAAGGAGGCGAATTCCATGGACGCAAACAGCAGGGATCATCTTCTGCCTCTGGATTCCAATCAGGATCTCGGTTCCATCATTTCCTCAAACTTAAAACGGCTGATCGCGCAGAACAAGACGACCCAGAAAGAACTCGCGGACCGGCTGGGTGTCGCGGCCGCTTCGATGACAGACTACTGCAAAGGCCGGCGTATCCCGAATGTCGAGTTTTTTGTGTCACTGAAAAACCTGTACAATATCTCCATCGACGATTTTCTCACCAAGAGCATCAACCCGTCGGCGAATGCCCTGTCTTCCAGGGGACCGGTGATGGACGAACACATGATGACCACCTATCAAAAGTACTGCGGCATCTATTTCGTCTACTACTTTGACACCAGCAAGTACAAGGGTAGGGATACGCAGCCGCCCAAGGATTCCGTCATCTACGGCGTTCTCTTCATCTATGAGAATCCCTCCAGCCTGGACGTTCCCGAATTCAGCTGCGCTGCTGTGCTCGGGATCAATGACCGGGAAAAGGTGACAGTTCTGAAAAAGTCCCTGGAGGACCTGGCGGATCCCTCAAAGATCATCGATCACATCGGCAGCCAGTACCCCAACACCGCCTATTACGGCGACTTTGTGCTTGCCCAGGAACACGCCTTTGTGAGCATGACCCACGCGAACACCGATAAAGCGCTGCTGATCCTCCACCGCGTGGACAATAACAAGCCCGACTACACCGGCGGGATCGGCACCATCAACTCGGTATCCAAGGGGAGGGAGCGGGCGCCGGTGGTCCAGTTCATGGGCGTATCCAGATATCCCCTGGCCCTGTCGATCGAAGAGATCCATCACTGCCTCCTGCTCAATTATCCGGATTTCCAGGCGGAGAACGAGACAGAGGAGATGATCAGGAATTTCAAGGCCCTCTGGGTCGACGGGGAGGAGGCCATCCAGGGCTTCTCGGAATACCAGAAATCGATCGTGGTGAAGTCAACGCTGGAGCGTTTTATCAAAAAGAGCCTGGAAAGGAACGTATTCAGATACGGGAAGATCTCGGCGAGAGACGATGACGAATGGTACCACGCGATCAAGGCAGCGTCTGTCAACGACTCCTATTAAGATGATGCCGGTGCGGAGATGAGGTGATCTTATGGCATACAGGATGGAAGTCGATTTCAACGATATCATGGATATCTACAGCAAAAATCACCTGGTAGGCAACAAGCAGGATATCAAGAGAGCCTATGAGTACGCCGCCGCGAAGCATTCCGGTGTGCTGCGCGGGACCGGGGAGCCCTACATCTGTCACTGTCTCAGGGTCGCGCGGTTCGTCACCGAGTGGGGGTTCGAGAGCGATGTCATCATGGCGGCGATGCTTCATGACGTCGTCGAGGACTGCGACACCCCTCTGAGCGAGATCAGGGAATTCTTCGGGTCTAACGTGGCGGAGATCGTGGACGTGGTCACCGCTTTGAGTGATAAGGACTTCACGGACCATACGCTCACCAAAGCCCAGAAAGATATCCTTTCCGACGCCCATCTCCAGCGGAAGATGAATGATAAGGCGCTGTATGTCAAGATCGCCGACCGGCTGGACAATCTCAACACGCTTTCCGGTGTCAAGGAAGCCAAGCGTATCCCCAAGGCCGAACACACCCGCGAGATCATCATCCCCATGGCCAGGCTCGAAAACGCTTACCGTTTCGTGGACATGCTGGAAGAGCTCTGTTTTCAGACCGAGCACCCGAAGATGTATGAGGAGATCACCGATCATTACCGATCGCTCTGCGCTGCCAACTCCGGGAAATGTCAGGAGTCCCTCGACACGCTTTCCGGCATCTTTGATCCCCATTACAACAGTGAGACCCGCGAGCTCGACCGCTGGCACCGATACATCGTCAATTTTACCTACGGCCACCGCTCAGGGATCAGCCTTTTCAGGCAGGTCAGCCGCGATGCCGAAAACATCATCGAAGACTGGCGCAGGCTTCTCTCCAAGGACAGGACCGCTCTTTACGACCTCACCCTCATCGTCAGCGACGAGCTGGCTGAGGAAGATTCCAGCATCCGTCCCACCGATATCTTCTTCCAGTACTTTGAGAAGTCCCTGTCCCGCAAGGGGTTCTACCTGATCAAATACTGTTTTACCACCTATAAGGACACCGGCTACTTCCTGATCTCCGATGAGATGGACAACCTTTACCGGCTCTTCGTCCGCACGGAGACATCCTATCAGCGCTACCTCTACGGTAATATCGTGGATGTCGACAGCTCCCTTGTTCTTACCGACATCAATGATATCGACCCCCGCGACACCTACAATGAGAAGATCAATGTCTTTCGGACGGACGGCTCCGCCGTACGCATCGATAAGGGAGCGACTGTACTGGATTTCGCTTTCCATATCCAGGGTGCCCGCAGCGACCTGGGTTATCACTTTGACTACGCCATGGTGGATGAATCCGAGACCCGGCTGCCGCCCTACACCCGGCTGAATGAGGGGGACAGGATCACGATCGTGGCCAATGAGAAGGTCGAGCCCAGCATCACCTGGTTCATGTATGTCAGGACGAGCAAGGCAGTGCACCATCTGGTCTCCTACTTTATGAAAAAATACCCTTCCAAAGAGAATTGAACCCTTTTTCCGGCCCTCTTTGACGCGTTTTCCACCAGCTTTTCCTGCGTGACTGACCGCTGTATTTTGACAGGAACGCCTTTCTTCTCAGACGCCGTGAAAGGCCTATGATCCCCGAACGAGCTTTGATCATTTCGCAGCCTGATATTTTCCACGATCTGAAGGACTTTTCATACCGACAGAAACAGACCGTATCATAGAACGACGCCGCGGTGATTTTTAGTACAGACCTTTTCCATCGCCTGACCGAACCGAACATGATATGATCTTTGCTGTATAGATGTTTTTACATGGATGCTGAAAGAAGATCTCCGGTGACCTTTTTGATCTCCGGAGATCTTCTTTCTTGTTTTCCGTATCCCGCGTCAGGCGGCCCAAACCGGGCAGCTTTTCAGCCCTGCCTCAATTGGGCTGGTACCGCACTGTGTAGGTGAACTGGCTCCTGAGGCTCTCGGGCGTCTTGGCGGAGATCACGATGGAGTAGATGCCCTGGGAGGGCAGCGTCACCTTGACGCTGAAAGCGCCGGACCCGTTCGCGGTATCCTGGTACACGGTGGAGGAGGCGTTCGTCAGGGAGATCGCCGTCACCGTGATCTCGGCCTTCTTCAGGCTGGTGCCCTTCACGGTGAAGGTGCCGTTGGCGGAGGAGGCAGGGGGCTCTGAGGTGATGCTCAGCCTGGCGGGCAGCTGGGGGAGGGGCAGGATCTGGATGAACCTGAAGCCGCTCATCAGTTTTTCCAGGGCCTTCTCGTCGGAGGTCTTCAGCTGGCGGCCCTTTACCTGCAGGTCCAGGGTATAGGTGTAGCCGTTGCGGATCGTGCGGCGCTGATAGCCGTAGTGATCCACGGCCCCGTCCTTCATCAGGGTGTACTCCGTGCACAGGAAGCGCAGTTTGTCGCCGCCGTAATTGTTCCACGCGGCGTGGGCGTACCTGAAGCCCAGGAGCCCGTAGGCCTTCCCGTTGGTGTGGCCGGTGCGGTATTCCTTGCGCATGTCGTTGTCCTGCTCGTTGAGGTCGAAATACATCTCACTGTCCACGGTCTTCAGGCAGCTGAGCACGAAGGTACGGTTGTTGGCGCTGTCCACGGCCATCAAAAGGATGCCTTCGGCCTTGAACAGGTCCTTCATGCTTTCGGCGTCCGTGCCCATGGCGTTGAGCACGTCGAACTGGCTGTCCAGCGTGTCGGGGGTCAGCGTTACGGGCCATTCCGCGGGCACGTCCAGGGTGATATACTGGTCGTTGAAGGAAAAAGGTGCCGCGTGGGCGGGGATGGTCATCATCATCAGAGGGATCATTATCAGGATGGCTGTCAACCTTTTGAACATGATCGGTCGCTCCTTTACGTTAAGGATTCGTCGTATTATAGCATTGTTACGATAAAATGGCAATATATTAAATTCTTGTAACAATTATTTCGCACATATTGCGCTGTCTTTGATTGACAATCGGCGGCCGGATATGGTAACTTTAAGGCCGTATCGACCGAAAGGAAGTGCTGTTATGCCGATGAATGAAAAAGACCAGCCGGTCACCCAGATCACGCGTTTTGAGGATACACCTGAGTATAAGGCTTTCGCGCTGCGCATGCAGGATATGCTGGATACCGGGGAGAACCCCTATTTCATCTGCCACGATTCCGCCCTGACGGACACATCGGTGGTGGACGGGCAGCGCCTGATCAATTTCGGTTCCTATAACTATGTGGGCATGTCCGGCCGCAAAGAGGTCTCCGAGGCCGCCAAGAAGGCGATCGACGAGTACGGCACCAGCGCCAGCGGCAGCCGCCTCATCAGCGGTGAGAAGACATTGTACCAGACCCTGGAAAAAGAGATCGCCGAATGGAAACGGGCCGAGGCCTGCCTGGTGCTGGTCAGCGGCCACGCCACCAATGTGACGGTGGTGGGCAATTTCTGCGGGGACGGGGATCTGATCCTGTACGACGCCCTGGCTCACAACAGCATCTGGGAGGGCTGCCGCCTCAGCAGGGCGACCTGCAGGCCGTTCCCCCATAATGATCCTCAGGCCCTGGACATGATCCTGAGCCGCCGCCGCCACAAGTTCTCCAAGGTGCTCATCGTGATCGAGGGCGCCTACAGCATGGACGGCGATATCGCGAACGTGCCGGCTTTCGTGGCGCTGAATAAGAAATACGGCTGCTTCCTGATGGTGGACGAGGCCCATTCCTCCTGCGTGCTGGGCGAGACCGGCGGCGGTGTGGACGAGTATTTCCATCTGGAGCCTGACGATATCGACATCAAGATGGGCACCCTGTCCAAGGGCCTGGGCGCCTGCGGCGGCTACCTGTGCGGCAAAAAGTCCCTGATCGACTATTTCCGCTATCAGCTGCCCGGCTTCGTGTTCTCCGTGGGCATCTCTCCCGCGCTGGCGGCCGCGGCCCTGACCAGTCAGCGGCTGCTGCGGAGGGAACCCTCCATCATGAAGCGGCTGCACGACAACATCGCCTTTTTTGTCGCCGAGGCGAAAAAGCACCGGTTCGATATCTGCCTGGCGGGGGAGACCTCCGTGGTGCCCGTGCTGGTGGGGCCGGATGACGACGCCTTCCGCCTGTCGTCCCTGATGCACCGGGCGGGGGTCTATGTGCCTCCGGTAGTGTTCCCGGCCGTGCCCCGCGGGGAATCCCGCCTGCGCTTCTGCGTGATCTCCGAGCACCGGCAGGACGAGATGGTCAAAGCCCTGGATCTTCTTGAAAAGGTCGCGGCGGAAAACGGCATCGTCCTCCCGCGCCGGGACTACTGATCCCGTAACACAATCTTAACACTGTCCGCCTTTACAAAACCTCACCGCCGTGATATACTGCCCCCGGTCATCAAGACCCCCTTTAAGTTCAGCACAGAGAGGCTGAGAAGGCAGGTACGGTGAAGTTTCTCCCCGCTCACGGGGCGTAAAGCTGCGCATCATCACGCCTTCCCTTAAAGGGCAAGGCGTTTTATTTTGCTTAAAGGAGGATCCCATGGCAGATCAGCCCAAAGCGGTCCTGATGAACGGGGAGACCATGCAGCGTTCCCTGACCAGGATGGCCCATGAGATCATCGAGCGCGACGAGCCGCTTTCGGACGTGGTGCTGGTGGGCATCCGCCGCCGCGGCCTGCCCCTGGCGAAGAGGCTGGCCGGGATCATCATGAGGAACGAGCAGGTGGAGATCCCCGTGGGCGAGCTGGACATCTCCCTGTACCGGGACGACCTGAGCCGGATATCCGAACGGCCCCGGGTGTCCGCCACCGTGATGCCCTGCGATATCACGGGCAAGACCATCGTGCTGGTGGATGACGTGATCTTTACCGGCCGCACCGCCCGCGCGGCGATGGACGCCCTGATGGATATCGGCCGGCCCGGGCGGATCCGCCTGGCGGTCCTGATCGACCGGGGGCATCGGGATCTGCCGATCCGGCCGGACTTCGTGGGCAAAAACGTGCCCACGTCCATGAAGGAGCGCGTCCACGTCCAGGTGGAGGAGTACGACGGGGCCAACGCGGTGCTGTTGATGGAAAGCCCCTCGTGATCCGCGCACTGAAGCAGTGATCAATTTATCAAGGAGGATATCGCTTTATGAAACTGGTGTATGACATCCATGACAAGCCGCCCATCAAAAGCAACCTGGTCTTCGCTCTCCAGCAGCTGCTGGCCATCATGGCGGCAACGCTGCTGGTGCCTGTCCTGGCCGATGCCAGCGGGCTGTACCTGGATCAGGCCGCGGCCCTGTGCGGCGCCGGCTTCGGCACCCTGTTCTACATCTTCGCCACCCGGAAGCAGAGCCCCGTTTTCCTGGGCAGCTCCTTCGCCTTCATCGCGCCCCTGGCCGGCGCCTGCGCCTTCGGCTTCCTGGGCATCTTCCTGGGCGCCGTGTTCGCGGGTCTGGTGTATGTGATCATCGCCCTGATC
>CADCQZ010000308.1 GCA_902803675.1 uncultured Eubacteriales bacterium | reverse complement strand
TTCAGGCGCGGACAACGCCTGCTGCGTGATGCTGGGCACCGGCCTGGGCTTCGGCTGGATCAGGGACGGGAAGGTGTGCGTGGACGAGACCCGCACCCCCGCCTTCTCTTTGTGGAAAGCGCCCTACCTGAGCGGCATCGCCGAGGACTACGTGTCCACCCGGGCGATCCAGAAAACTTACGGAAAGGCCCTGCCCATCAAAGCCATCGCGGACGCCGCCCGGGCGGGGGACGAGAAAGCCGCGGAAGCCTTCCGCACCGCGGGGAAACACCTTTCCCGCCTCCTGAAGATCCTCGCCCCCGCCCTCGGATGCGAAAAACTGGCCCTGGGCGGGCAGATCGCCCGGTCCGCCGACCTGTTCGCGCTCGATATCGACATCCCCTGGGCCGTCACGGAGCACTTTGAGGACGGCGCCCTGCGGGGCTGCTGCCTCTTCGCCCTGACGGGGCGGGACTGCGAGAGGACCGCCGCGGCGCCTGAGATCGCCCTGCCCCAAGACTGATCACGATCAACTGCCGTATCCGGCAGGCAAAGGAGAATACGTATGAGCTTCATGTTCCATCCCTATCCGTATGTGGACCACGACGCGGTCAACCCCGTCACCGGCCGGGGCGTCAGGCCCGTCAAAGGCATCATCCCCACGGCGAAAAAGCTCGCCGCCCTTATCAGGGAAGGCAAAAACGTCGCCGTCGACCTGTATCCCGGCGCCGATGTGAGCGCCCTTGTCAACGTGATCCGCCAGCAGCTGAGCGGGGCCGAAGTCACGTACATCGACGCCGCCTCCCTGCTCAAAAGCCCGGAGGAGATCAAAAGCATCCTGGCCCCTTACCTGCCCGAGGACCGGGACCTGGATCCCGTGCTGCTCTACGGCCGGCGCTACAAGGGCGGGTATGAGGGCCTGCAGGACGAAAAGAAGGTCACCGCCCTGCGGGAGCTGCTCAAAACGCGAAAGGCCGTGCTGGTGTACGGCCGCGGCGCCCTGGCCCCGGCCCTGAGGGACGTGTACGATGTCCGGGCGTGGATGGACATCACCCCCCGCAATGCCGCGCTGAGCTTCAAAAACGGGCACGCGCGCAACCTGGGCTCCGACGAGGACCTGCCCTACAGCCTGCTGATGCGGCGCAACTACTACGTGGATTTCGAGATCGCCGTGGACACCCGCTGGTCCCTGATCAAAGAGGGCGCCCTGGACCTGTACATCACCGCCGACGTGCCCGAGGACATGCAGCTGGTCACCTTCGACGATCTTAAGACCCTGTTCGGCGAGATCTGCGAAAAGCCCTTCCGCTGCCGGCCCGTTTACCTGGAGGGCGTGTGGGGCGGCTTCTATATCCACCGCCTGCGCCATCTGCCCAAGGAGATGCGCAACTGCGCCTGGATCTTCGACATGATCCCCATGGAGGTCTCCATCGTGGCGAAGATCGGGGAGGACGAGTTCGAGGCCCCCTTCTTCACCTTCGTGCAGACGATGGGCGAAAAGCTGCTGGGCCGCCGGGCCATGAAGGAGTTCGGCGGGTATTTCCCCGTACGGTTCAACTACGACGACACCTATCACAGTAGCGGCAACATGTCCGTGCAGTGCCATCCGGATGAGAACTACGTGGTGAAGAACCACGACGAGCTGGGCAGGCAGGACGAGAGCTATTACGTGTGCGTCACCGCCCAGGGCGCCAGGACCTACCTGGGCTTTAAGGAGGAGGACAGCTGCGAGAAATTCTTCGCCGCCGCCCGGGTCGCCGAGAAGACCCACGAGTTGATCGATTACGAGAAATACATCAACGCGGTGCCCTCCGTGCCCGGCACCCAGGTGATGATCCCCGCCGGCACCGTCCACGCCTCCGGCCGCAACCAGGTGATCCTGGAGATCGGGTCCCTCACCGTGGGCTCCTACACCTACAAGCTCTACGACTACCAGCGCATCGATCCCCAGACCGGCCTGCCCCGGCCCATCCACCTGAAAATGGGCGCGGCGGTGATCCACGGGGAGCGCACCGCCGAGTGGGTCAAAAACAACCTGGTCGACCACGGCGGCCTCGTGCGTGAGGGCGATAACTGGAAGGAGATCGTGGTGGGCGAGCACGACCTGATCTATTTCTCCCTGCGCAACCTGATCTTCTGGGACAGCATCGAGGACGACACCCGGGGCACCTTCCACGTGCTGGCCCTGGTGGACGGCGAAAAGGTGAAGGTGGCCTCCAAGGCGGATCCTTCCAAGTGCTACATCATGAACAGCCTGGACGTGGTGGTCCTGCCCGCGGACTTGGGCGCCTACACGATAACGAACCTGGGGGTGGGCAGCGTCACCGTGCACAAGACCCTGCTCAAAGAGCTCCCGGAGGATAAAGCATGATCATCCGTCACGCGCCCGAAGTCCTGTTCCCCAAAAACGCGCCGGCCCCCGTGAAATACGCCGCGGGGGAACTAAAGCGCTGCTTTTCCGTTATATTCAGTGAAGAGGTCCCCGCCGGAGGGGCTGTCCGCGTGGTCCTGGACCCCGAAGGCGCGGTGCTCCCCGCCCCGGACGGCTTCCGCCTTGAGATCGGGCCGGATGAGATCCGCCTCCTGGCGGGCACGCCCCGGGCCATCGTGTACGGCGCTTACGGGCTCCTGGAAAGGATGGGCTGCCGCTTCCTCGCCGGGGACTGCGAGGTGCTGCCCCGGGGCCCCGTGGCTCTTGAGGAAGGCGCGTGGGACGATCTGCCCGCCTTTTACGCCCGGGAGCTCTTCTGGCGGGACGCCATGGACGGCGCCTTCGCCGTGAAGCTGAGGCTCAATTCCGCCCGGTCCACCATCACGGAGGAGATGGGCGGCAAGCTCGCCTTCTACAATTTCAGCCACTCCTTCAGCGCCCTGGTGCCCCCCGACCGCTGGTTCGAAAGCCATCCGGAGTATTTCTCCATGGTGGACGGCGTCCGGCGGAAAGAGCGGACCCAGCTGTGCCTCACCAACCCGGATGTGCTCCGGCTCTGCGTGGACGGGGTCAAAAAATGGGCCCGGGAGAACCCGAAATGCCGTATCTTCTCCGTGTCCATGAACGACTGGTACTCCCCCTGCACCTGCCCTCAATGCGCTGAGGTGGACACGGAGGAGGGCAGCCGGGCCGGCACCGTGATCCGCTTCGTCAACCGGGTGGCGGAGGAAGCGGAGAAGGAATTCCCCGGCATCATGATCCACACCTTCGCCTACCTGTACTGCCGGAAGCCCCCCCTTCTCACCCGCCCCCGGCACAACGTGATCGTGCGGCTCTGCTCCATCGAGTGCTGTTTCGCCCATCCCATCGCCGAGTGCGGCTGCGAGAGCGGCGGCATCGACGTGCAGTACGGCTCCGCCCGG
>CADCQZ010000307.1 GCA_902803675.1 uncultured Eubacteriales bacterium | reverse complement strand
ATCGACTGCTTCACCCGGGAGGGCGTGCTTCTGTGGCGGCTGGACATGGGACCCAACATCCGCGCCGGCGCCCATTACACCCAGTTCATCGTGATGGATTTCAATCTGGACGGCCGGGCGGAGATGGCGGTCAAAACCGCGCCGGGCACCCAGATGACACGCTATGCCCCGGACGGGACGGTGATGTGGGAAAAATTCATCACCCTGCCCGGGGAGGACGTAAAACGTGGCGTAACCCACGGGGACAATTACGTGTGCTCCGCGGCGGATTACCGGGAGCACATGATCCGTACCTTCATGAACTGGCACGCGCATCCGGAGGTTATCGCGGGGCACTGGCCGAAGGCGGCGGAGACCTGCTTCGGCCTGGAGGAAAGGTACGCCTATCCCCTTTCCCGGGAGGATGCCGCCGAAATTGCCGATTATTTTATCGGCGTTTACGCCCCGTCCCGCAGTCCCCGCAACGACCTTACGGATTTCGAGGGCTTCATTTACGAAGGACCGGAGTACCTGACCATGTTTTCCGGCATGGGTGAAGAGCTGGAAACGATCCCCTTCCCCTTCCCCCGGGACGACGACGGGCTGATGTGGGGGGATTACGCCATGCGGCGAATCGAGCCCTGCAACCGGGTGGACCGGTTCCTGGCCGGGGCCGCCTACCTGGACGGGGAGAGGCCGTACCTGATCATGAGCCGCGGATACTACACCCGCTCGGCGGTGGCCGCGTACAGCTTTTTTGAGGGCCGCTTCAAACTGGAGTGGAAGGCGGACAGCGGGTATCCGGTGATGGACAATCCCTTCAACTGCGCGGCCCACGGCCTGGAGGGGCGGGACCCTGTGTACGGCACCTTCGCCGGACAGGGCAACCACAGCCTGTCCACCGCCGACGTGGACGGGGACGGAAGGCAGGAGGTGGTCTACGGCGCGGCGGTTCTTGACCACGACGGGAGCCTTCTGTATTCCAGCTATGACCGTCTTCCGGACGGAAGGCGCGCAAGGCTCGGCCACGGGGACAGCTTCCATGTGGCGAAGATCGACCCGGACCGGCCGGGATACCAGATATTCAACGTGTTTGAAGGCGCGCGGCACGCCCCCTACGGCTGGGCCCTCAGGGACGCGGCCACGGGGAAGGTGTTTTTCGGCGAATACGCGGAATGTGACCTTGGGCGCTGCATGATCGGGAAGATCTGCCCCGACGAACGCGGCTGGCAGGTGTGGGCCGACGGGCGGGTGTTCGACTGCAAAGGACGGGACCTGGGCATCAAAGCTCCCGGCACCAACCAGGGCATCCGCTGGGCGGCGGACATGACCACCCAGGTGATCGATTTCAATTATGCCGCCGGCGAGAAGCAGCGGGGCGTGGTGAACGATATCGCGCACGGCGTCATGCTTGCCCCCGAGGGCACGCTGACCAACAACCATACCAAGGGCAACCCCTGCCTGGTGGCCGACGTATTGGGGGATTTCAGGGAGAACCTGATCCTGCGCACCGAGGACGACCGCTTTATCCGCATCTACATGAATACCGAGGTGACGGACCACAAGCTGTTCACCATGATGCAGGACCTGCAATACCGGTCCTCCATCGCGTGGCAGAACAACTGCTATAACCAGACCGGGTACCCGTCCTTCTATTACGGCCCGGACATGGACTGGGGCGAGGTGCGCTGAAAAAAGCGGGGACGAACAGCCCGGAGAGGGGATAACGATGAGCGAAATGAAGCACTGCATGGCCTGCGGCGCGATGCTTGCGATGAAATATCATCCCGATGAGGAAACCATGGTCCCCTTCTGCGAAAAATGCGGGGACTGGCGGTTCCCGGTGTTTTCCACGGCGGTGAGCATGGTGACGGTATCCCCGGACAGGGGAAAATACCTGATGATCCAGCAGTATGGGAGGAAAACCTGGATCCTGCCCGCGGGATATATCAACCGGGGCGAGGACGCGGAGAGCGCGGTCCGGAGGGAGATACGGGAGGAGCTGGGCCTCAGGGTTTTGAGTCTTAAGTTCAACCGCAGCCATTATTTTGCGCCTTCCAACACGCTGATGCTCAATTTTGAGGCGGTGGCCGACAGCCTGGAGGTGTGTCCCAACAAAGAGGTGGACGCCTGGCGGTGGTTCGGCGAAAAAGAGGCGAGGGAAAACGTTCGCCCGGATTCCCTGGCCCAAAGGTTCCTGGAGGGGTATTTCACCGGGTCCTATCCCTGGGAATGACCCGGATGACATGATCAAGGGAGGAT
>CADCQZ010000306.1 GCA_902803675.1 uncultured Eubacteriales bacterium | reverse complement strand
GACGAGATATCCGATCACGTGCTGGTGGACCTCAACCGGGGCGCTACCCGCATCGAGGCCATCGGCGAGTACAGCAAGCAGAAAAAGATCATGCTCCTGTGCGTCATCTCCAGCAAAGAGATCGTGCACTTCAAACGCATCGTGAAAAACGAGGACCCCACCGCGTTCCTGTTCATCACAGACACCCACGAGACCATCGGCGAGGGCTTCAAACCCATCAGCGACAACTGATATCGGTCCCGACTTCACAACAGTATCAAAACGCCCGGGGATCTTTTCTCTCCCCGGGCGTTTTGTTATGTCCGCTTCCTGTATCAACTCTTTTTGACCATGTTCTCCACGGCGGCGATCCAGGCGTGCTCCGGATCGTTGGTGCGGCAGAAGCCCTGATGGTCGCCCGCCATCAGCCAGAGGAAATAAGTGTTGTATCCCGGGGCCGACACGGTGGTGTGGTAGCCGCAGGGGAATTCCACGAGCTCATCGTTCTTGACCCGGTAGGCCTCATCGATGGAGCCGTCTGAGGTATACAGGCACTGCACGCCGAAGCCCTGCTTGGGATCGAACAGGAAATAATAGATCTCCTCCGCCACGCACTCCAGGGGCATGTTGTCCTCGTCGTGCTTGTGAGGCGGGAAACCGGCCCAGTTGCCGGGGGTCACATACGCTTCACCGATGGTGAGCCTTTTGGCGTTGGTGCTGCCGTCCACGATAAAGGAGGTGTCACGTTCCCAGGGCTTCACGCCCAGCCGGGTGACCCGCACATCCGCCTGACGGATGGCCTGGGGCTCGGTATCCACATCGATGGGCGTAAGACACACGGCGATCTTGATCCTGAATTCGCTCCGGATCTCCACCCGGGTATTGCGGCCCGCGTAGAAGCACTCCGCCTTGGGGCTGCCGAACACATTGGTGCGCACGCCCAGTTTCCCGTAGTCCTTCCCGTTGGCGGCAAAGCAGGCCGAGCCGCTCAGGATCACGAAGGCGACCTCCCGGTCCTTCGTGTCGAAGGTGTACTCCCCGTTATACCCCAGTTCCAGGATACCGAATTCCAGCTGCTTCAGGCTGCACTTGCCGATCTCGCACAGAGGAGTATATCCTTCCTGAGGGGTGTAGGTCTTTTTGTAGTTCATTTCCCGCACTTCCTTTCCGATAAGTATTCGATCATATATTCAGCGGTCTCCCGCCAGGGAGCAACGATACCGATATCCGCCGATCTGAAGATCGGCGCGTTTCTGTCCGTGTTGACGGCGATGACTGTCTTTGAGGCGCTCATCCCCACCGTGTGCTGGATCATGCCGCTGATGCCGAAAGCGATATACATAAGCGGCCGCACCGTCACGCCGGTCTGGCCGATCTGACGCGCGTAGGGCGCCCATCCCGCGTCCACGGCGCTGCGGGTAGCGCCCACGGCCCCGCCCAAAAGGGACGCGAGCTTTTCCAGCAGATCGAATCCTTCCCGTCCGCCGATGCCTTTACCGCCCGCCACCACCACATCCGCGTTCTGCAGGGATGCGCCTCCTTCCACGGGGATGTACCGAAGCAGCGTGAGCATATCATCCGCCGGGATCTCCCCGGGGTCGGTGATGACCATCGGCCGGGCAGACCGGTCCTCATCCCGGGGCATGGGGAATACTCTGGGCCTCACGCTTGCCATCTGCGGCCGCTTTTCACGGCACAGGATCTGAGCCGTGAGATTGCTGCCGTAAGCAGGCCTTGTCTGCCGGAGCAGACCGTCAAAAGTGATATCCAGCCCGGTGCAGTCGGCCGTCAGGCCGGTGTCCAGCTTTGCCGCCGCCCACGCGGACAGGAACCTGCCCCGCACCGTAGCCGGAAACAGAGCGATATCCGGCGCCGAAGTTTTCAGTGCCCTAGCGGCCTTTGTTCCCTGCGCACAGTCATCGTCCTTCAGGCCCAGGCACACCGCCTCATCCGCGAGGCCCTTCAGGCGGTCCAGATCATCAGGCGTTTCGACCAGCGCGGATATATGCGCTTCCGGCGCCATATCCCTTGCCCGGCCTATGAGCTCCAGGCCCGTATCCCGCCCCGCTTCACAGTAGACCGCGATCTTCATGGGAGCACCTCCGGGCAGATCTGTTCCAGCGCTTCCATGGCTTCCTTTACGCTCATCTTCCGGCAGGGACGCACGCCCACGGGCCGGGCGTCCACCTTCACCACCCGCGTGGGCGAGCCTTTGAGCCCGCATTCCGCCGCCGGGAGCGAAAGAGTGTCCGGCGTCAGCGTCATGACCTCAGCCTTCTGTGCAGATCTGAGCCCCATGAGCGTGGGCAGGCGCAGCCGCAGGCTCCATTCGCAGAAGGTGATCAGGGCCGGGAAAGCGCAGCTTATCACCCTCACCCCGTCCTCGGTGAGCTGGCGGACCGTCAGCTTTTCACCCGCTTCGGCGGATGTGATGTTGGTCACACAGGGGATATCAAGGATCGAGGCCGTCATGGGGCCCACCTGACCGGTCTCCCCGTCCACGGCCCTGCGCCCGCAGGCCACCACATCAAAACCGCCCAGGTACCGATAAGCCGCCGCCAGGCACTTCGCCGTGGCCAGGGTATCCGCCCCGGCAAAGCGCGGATCCGTCAGGAGCACCGCCCGGTCGGCGCCCCTGGACAGGGCTTCCCGGAGGGTGGTCTCAGCCCGCGGCGGCCCCATGGACAGGACCGTCACCCTGCCGCCTATGAGGTCCCGGGTCTGGAGGGCCCATTCCAGGGCGGACTCATCCGCCGGGTTCATCACCCGGGCAATGAAATCTCTCTCCAGGGTGAGATCTTCCCTGAGCCTCACTTCCGTGGTGTCGGGCACCTGTTTGATGCAGACAAGGATATCCATTCCGTACCCCTACATTTGGTGATAGATCGGCGCGAGGGCCGCCTGGATCTGCTTGTAGATCCCGAAGCGGTCGGAGTAGTATCTCACGCCCTCCGGATCCGGCTCCGTGACACCGGTCACGCGCACGCACCTTGATACGGCGTCCTCGTGATCCCTGAACACGCCCTCCGCCACGCCCGCCAGCATGGCGCTGCCCAGGGAACTGTCCACATTCTCCACCGTGCGCAGAGGGATGTCCAGCATATCCGCCAGGATCTGCCGCCACAGGGGCGCTTTCGCGCCGCCGCCGATGGCCGCCGCTTCTTCCGGCGCGATCGATAGGCTTTTAAGGACCTCGAAGCAATCCTTCATGGAGTATGCTACGCCTTCGAGCACGGCCCGGTTGAAGTGGGCCCGGGTGTGGAACCCCGCCGCGCCGGTGAAGCTTGCCCGAAGCCGGTCATCCAGATACGGCGTGATCTCGCCCTGCAGGTAAGGGTGGAAGAACAGCCCCTCGCAGCCCCGCGGGATCTTTGCCGCCGCCGCGCTCATCTCCTCATACTGCCCGCCGAAGGTGTCCCGGTACCAGCGGTTGCAGGTGGCGCAGGCCTTGGTGGCCGTGCCCGGATACCAGAGGCCCTTGACCACGTGCCGGTAGGTGACGAGCCTGGGATCCACCACCGCGTGATCGGTGATCGGGCAGATGCGGCCCGCCGTGGCCAGCTTGACCGTAGCCTGCCCCACTTTCACGGCCCCTGACGCGTACACCTCCATCACCGTATCGGTGGCGCCGGCGATCACCCTCGTTTTCTCCGTGAGCCCGGTGTCCCGCTGCGCCTTCAAAGTTAAAGGAGGCATGAACGCCATGGGATCCACCACAGGCGGCATCACGGCCGGGTCCACGCCCGCGAGAGCGCAGAGCTCCGCCGACCAGGCAGAGTTCCTGGCGTCCAGAAGCATGAAACCCATGGCTTCGATCGTATCGGTAGCGATATCCCCCGTCAGCAGGTACCGCACATAATCCTTGACCGCCATGATGTGCCGGGTCTTTTTCAGTTTTTCCGGCTCGTTTTCCTTCAGCCACATCAGCTGAGGCAGGGTCCACAGGCTGGACACGCCGTTATAGCATTCCTCAAGGAGCTTGTTTCCCAGCTCCTTTTTGAGCCGGGAGGCCTGCTCGCCCGCGCGGCTGTCCGTCCAGTAGATCACCCGGCGCACGGGCATCCCGTCCTCTCCCGCCAGCACGGCGGAATGGGTCGCCGCGTCAAGAGCGAGCGCCGAAACGTCCCGGGGATCGATCCCGGTGCGGTCCAGGATCTCACGGACATTGCCCACCAGAGCGTTATAGCTGTCGAAGATATCCTGCTCCGCCCAGCCGTTGCGGGGATAATAGGTAGGATACTCCCGGGAAGCCGTGGCGTATACCTTTCCATCCTCCCCCAGCAGCGTCGCCTTGGAGGAGCTGCCCCCGAAATCGACACCCAAGAGATACTTCATGGCCTGACCTTTCCTTTCAATGCGGGACTTTAAAAGCCCCAAAGGCGCGGGAAGGGTCCCGCGCCTTTAAATGCCCTGTCACAGCCTGCCCGCGAGCAGCACGAACAGGTCATCGTACCGGTACCCCTCAGGCACCGTCATTTTTAGGCCCTCTGTGCTCTGGGGGCAGGCCGCCGTGAGGTGTTTGACGGGAGTGCGCCTCACATCGTTCCACCTGTTCTGAGCGACCTTGAGGGCGATCCCGGGCATGAAGCGCCGGGCCACCGCGCTCCCGCAGCATTTCGCCAGTCGGCGGTTCTGCCACATTTCGCGGATGGTGAAACCCATGGCCTCAAGGATCCTCCGGGCGGGCTCGTGCTCGTCCAGGTCCCTCGCCAGGCGGCTTCCGTCGTGATAGGTGATCTCGCCCTCTTCCTTCCGGGGCGTGATCCTGCCCTCGCGGATCAGTTCATCCACGAAGGCCGTAGCCGTCACGATCTCAGGCAGGTCGATGCCCCAGTCCTTATACTCGTGCCGCATGAGCGCCGCGTCGTAGCTGTCCAGCACGATCAAACGTCCGGCACCGCTCTTCTTCACCGCCTCGCCGGCCCTGCGGGCCATGGCGCGCACATCCTCCACGAAACCCATCAGATCACCCAGGGAAGATCCGGAGGATGGCTCATCCTTCAGGGCCGCGAAAGGAACGCCGGCCTTTTTGAGGATCTCAAACAGCGCCTGCGCGGTCTCCGGCACACTGTATCGGGCGCACTCGCCCAGCCACACCAGCGTTTCCCCCGTCTCCGGGATATCGGAAAAGTCCACTTTCGCTTCCTTCGCGCCGTAGATATTCCCCGTTTCGAGCACCGCGTCGATCACTTTCCGCACATCAGCCGGCACGATATCCTTTACGTTGGCCTCGGTGCGCGCCTCACGGATGAACACCAGGGGATCAAAGCCCGTGGCGCAGTCATTGGTGCAGGCGCCGCAGAGCATGCACTCGTACATGGTCTCGGCGCAGTCCTTTTCCATGGGCATGCCCCGCTCGATCAGGCTCACCTGCAGGCCCTTGGCCCGGGGCGTGTTGGTCTCCTTGCCGGTCACCAGCTGTACCGGGCACAGGTGTCGGCACATCCAGCAGAAGCGGCACGCGTCCGCGTTTTTCCTTGCTCTTTCACTAAACATATCCACGCCTCCCTTCTCACAGGCCCAGCTTGTAGGGGTTGAGGATGCCGTTGGGGTCCAGGGACTTCTTCAAACCTTCCATCACCTGCATGGCGGGACCGTACTGCTCCTTCATCAGGCGGGACAGCTTCAGGCCGATCCCGTGATGATCGTTGATCACGCCGCCGTTCTCCATGGCCGCCCGGACACCCACGTTCCATATCCTGTTGTGCAGGCGGATGGCCTCTTCCGGATCCTGAGGCACATCCTTGGGATCCACGATGAACCGCGTGTAATTCATGCAGCCCCATTCATACCAGTGACTGGAATGGGAAATATACCGCACGAAGGGGAAATTATCGTTGACGGCCTTTTTCATGGCCAGGTAGATCTTCTCGATATTGGCGTAGGTGGCCACGGTGTCCATGGTGCCGAACATCTGGGGGATATCCATGATGTGCCCGGGATAGAAGAAGGTGATGCGGTTCTCATACCATTTCTCACCGTACTCGCTTCCCAGGTCCTCGCCGCCCCATTTCCGGGCGATGTCCAGGATGATATCCATCTCGATGTCCACGATCTTTTTGATGCCTTCCACCGCCAGGTTCATGAAGCAGCCCTTCTTCTCGAATCCCAGGATCTTCTTGATGATGGAGCCGCTCTCCGCCTCATCATAGAAACGCAGGATGGAGGGCTTGACCTTCTGCATCAGGTCCCTTCCCGCCATGTAGCCCGAGTGCATATCCGGGAACAGGAAAGCCCGGAACTGGCGGCTCTCCGGCTGCTCGAACAGCTTGAAAGTGGCCTTGGTGATCACGCCCAGGGTGCCCTCGGAACCGATGAAGATCTGGTTGAGGTCCGGGCCCGCCGCGTGCTTGGGTACCGGAAGGGTGTTGATGATGTCGCCGTTGGGGAGCACCACTTCCATGGACACGCACATATCGTCGATCTTGCCGTACTTGGTGCTCATGATGCCGATGCCCCGGTGCCCCAGGGCGCCGCCGATGGTGCCGCAGGTCAGGCAGGAGGGGATGTGCTGGCAGGAATAGCCCCTTTCATTGGCGTACCATTCCAGTTGCTGAAAGATCATTCCCGCCTCGGCGGTGATGGTGCGGCTCACCTCGTCGATCTCGATGAGGCGGCTCATGCGCTTCATGTCCATCATGATGCCGCCCGCCATGGGCAGCGCGCCGCCCTGGGATCCGCTGCCGCCGCCCCAGATATGGACGGGGATCTTATAGTAGTTGGCGATCTTCAGGATCCTGCTCACTTCCCCGGCGCTCCCAGGACGCACCACCCAGTCCGGCATGGGCGGCACCTGTCCCCTGTCCGCCCACATGCGGCTGATCCAGAAATAATCCACGCCGTAGGTCATGCGGTCGCTCACGGAGACGGAGACGTTTTCCACGCCTACCACGTCCTCCAGTTCGCTCCGGATCATGTCCGGCATAAACGCTCTCAGTTCCATCCCTGTCCCTCCTTACAGCTCTTCGCCCCGTTCCGAAAGGAACCGGCGGCATTCCTCATCCGTGGGCATGGCGTTCCTTGCCCCCAGCCTGGTGCATTTGACGGCTGCCGCCGCGCTGGCGTACCGGCAGGCCCTGTCATTATCCATCCCTTTGATCTTCCCGGCGGCGAAGGCCCCGTGGAAGGTATCACCGCAGCCGTTGGTATCCACCGCCGTGACCTTATAGCTCCTGTAGGCGCGCAGGCCCTTTTCATCCATCAGCAGCCCGCCCTTTACGCCCTGAGTGATGACCAGGGCTTCCGGGCGGAACTTTTCATACAGGCTTTTCGCCGCCTCCCGGGCGTCCTTTTCCCCAGTCAGTTTCAGGGCGAACTCCTCCGAGGGGATCAGCCAGTCAGCGAGCGCGCACAGATCCCCGATCCCAGGCAGCATGCCGCCGGCGTCCAGGCTCACCTTCACCCCGGCTTTTTTGCATATCTTTGCCGCCGAGAGCGCCGCGTCACGCATGTGCCCGTCCAGATGGAGCACCTTCGCGTGTTCCAGCATCTCCCGGTCCAGATCCTCCGGCCGCGGCGGGGGCACGTCTCCCCTGTTCCACACACAGGTGCGGCTGGAGGTGGCGCCGCTCAAAAGGATCACCGCGTGAAAGCTGATCTTCCCGCTGATCCTGAGCACGCGGGACGTATCCACTTTGATGCGCTCAAGATCGGCCATCATGAAGTCCCCGAAGGGGTCATCCCCCACGGTGCCCATATAAGCGGCCGATATCCCCAGTTTGGAAGCGGCCGCCAGGGCCGTGGCGCATGGACCGCCGCCCTGGACCTTGGTCTCGATCCCCTGCATCTTCGTATCTTCTTCCGGGTAGTGATCCACCCGCATCAGGGTATCGTATACGGTGGAGCCGATCCCCACTATTTCCGGCCGCATATGTTCAGTCATCGCTGCCTCCGGCCCTTAAGAGCCTGATCTTGCTCAGGCAGAAATCCCTGACCGCCGCGGTGGGCGCTTTCATGAACAGGTCCACCGCCACGATATCCCGGCTCACCTCGAACACCTTGTCCAGGAAGGAGTAGCACACGTCCGTACCGAAATTCACCTTCCTGATCCCGGCATCCACCGCCGCGGTGATCTGGTCATCCGGCACACCGCTGCCGCCGTGCAGCACCAGGGCACAGCCCGGTACCGCTTCATGGATCTGACGGATGCGGTCGATGGCCAGCACCGGAGCCTGTTTGTATCTTCCGTGGGCGGTGCCCACCATGATCGCCAGCGCGTCCACCCCCGTGCGGCTCACGAATTCCCGGGCTTCATCCACCCGGGTGTAATCCGTGGGCACACCATCCTTGGCGGAGCCGATATGCCCCAGCTCGCCCTCCACGCTCACATCCACGGCGTGAGCCAGGTCCACCACCGCCTTTAAGATCTCCGCGTTCCGGTCGAAGGGCTCATTGCTGGCGTCCCGCATCACACCGGTGCATCCCCAGCGCAGGGCTCTGGAGACCACATCACTGTTGGCGCCGTGATCAAGATGCAGGGCGGTCTTCACTTTGGCGCGCCTCGCGGCCCCCACCAGTGCGGGCATGAGGAATTCCGCCTCCACGCTGCCGAACAGGCGGCTGTACATCTGCAGGATCACGCAGGACCCCGCTTCTTCCGCTGCCTGAATGGCTCCCAGGGCTGTCTCGGTGTTATAGACATTGAAGGCCGGGATCGCGCAGTTTTTCTTTTCCGCGATATCCAGCACCGTTTTCATATTGACAAGCATGCTTATCGCTCCCTTCGATCACTTGACCGTATCCAATCTCAATGCCGGCACGAATTTCGTGAATTCCCGGATCACGTCCGTCAGGTCGCCTTCCACCTCGCTCATATGGTGGATATAGGGGCCTTCCACCAGCTTGCGCTCCCAGGCGGGCAGGTCGTCGAACCTGGCCCACAGATAGGTGCCGAAAGTATAGGGCCCTTCCGCGGATCGGCAGGTACCGGCCAGGATGGAGTAATCACCGTTGTCCTGATCGAAGCGGGCCACGGTATACTCCCCGTCCTTCACCTGGAACCACTGGCGCATGTTGACATTTTTGCAGGGGCTCCCTTCTTTTTTAAGGCTGTAGGCGAAGGGGCCGCAGTGCCACAAAAGCTCGATGTCCGGATCGGACGGATGCCGCACGGTGAACTCGCCCAGGAAGGGCTTCTTTTCGCCCAGGGCCGCGCAGGACAGAAGCGCCATGGTGATGGCCGCGTGCAGGTCGCTCTCGCAGGAGATGATGTAGCCCATATCCGCCAGGACACTGTACGCCGTGCAGGGCATGGCGCCCACCGCCAGCTGCATGGCCGTCCAGCACTCGGCGGAGACCGCCTGCACCCGGTAGGTCTCAAACACCCACTGATACAAAAGCACGAAGGCGTATACTTTTTTAAGGAGCGGCGGTGTCAGCTCGTCCATCTCGTAACGGCTCAGGAGCAGTTTGGCCCCGGCCTGAAGTTCCTCATCCCGCTCCGAAAGGATCCTGTTGTATTTGTCGATGATCACCGCCAGATTGACCGGCACGATCTGCAGGCCGAACTTCTCCATCAGCTCGCCCTCATTGAAGATCACGGAGCAGAAGGGCTTGGGCCGCATGCCCACCTGGGCGATGCGCATGCCCGTGAAGTTCTTCACCATGCAGCTGACGCGCACGAACCTGTCCAGTCCCTTTTGGAAGATATCGCTGTCCACCCTGCAGGTCTCGATGAAGCTGAAGGGCACATGGAAGCGCTGCAGCTGGCGGCTCACGCCGAAAATACCGCACTGGCTGTCGGTGAAGCGGGAGCCGTCGGGCAGGAACTCGTCATCCAGCATGGCCCAGATGCATACCGGCTTGCCCACGCCCCGCGCCACCTCGGCAGCGATCTCCTCGTTGCCGAAATTGGCGTTGATGATCAGCACCGCGTCCACTTTTTCGTTTTTGAAACGCTCGATCACCTTTTCCGCGTCCGCGTCGCAGTACATCACGTCCACGGGATTGATCCCCTTCAGATCCACGAAGGACACATGCTCCGAGGCGTAATGCTTTTCGATATAGTCCACAGCCGCCCGGCCGCGTTCCTCCGCCTTTTCCCAGTTGAAGATACCGGGCCGGGGCGTCACGTCCCGCCGCATGGGGGCCAGGCCGATTCTGACATGATAATCAAGCATATTGAAGCTCCTTCCTTTCCGGCATATGATGCCCTTATCACCTGTATGCATTGTAATTGTCACGCGCGGGATTGTGTATATCCTATTCTCAAGAATTTATAAATGAAATTGATAATTTCGATATATTGTCTAAACTTACGATTGACCCTATACTGATAAGGAGCAAAAGACCCAAGGAGGCATGATAACATGAAGACATACCGCGCCGCCGTGATCGGCCTCGGCTTCATAGGCCCCATGCATCTGGACGCCCTGCGCCGCGTCCCTCAGGCCGAGGTCACCGCCCTGTGCGACACGGACCCCCGGGCCGTCCTTCCCCTGGCGGAGCGCTTCCACGCGAAAGCGTATACCGACTGGCGGGACGCCGTAAAGGATCCGGAAGTGGACGTGATCCACAACTGCCTGCCCCCGGCCCTGCACGACGAGGTGAACCGGGAAGCCATCGAAAACGGCAAGCATATCTACTGTGAGAAGCCCCTGTCCCTCACCGCTCAAAACGCCAGGATGATCGCGCTTCTGGCGCAGGAGCGCGGCGTGCGGGCGGGGCTCAATCATCAGTACCGCATGAACGCCGCCGTGCAGGAGATGCGTTTGAGGGTGCTCAAGGGGCTCACCGGCCGGGTGCTCGCGGTGAACGGCTGCTACCTTCAGGAATCCGCCGCCCGGCATGACGACTGGTCAGCGCGCATGGCGAATACCGGCATCGCCCGGGCCATCAGCGATATCGGCACCCACTGGGCGGACACCGCCGAGTGCGTGCTGGGGCAGCCCATCACGCGGGTCTTTGCCGACCTTCACACCCATTATCCCGTGCGCACAGACGATCAGGGCGGCAGGCATGAGATGGACACGGAGGACACGGGCTTCATCATCGTGCGTTTCGCCGACGGCACGCCGGGCCAGGTCACGGTGTCGAAATCCGCCTGCGGACACAAGAACGATCTGCAGCTGGATGTGTGGGCGGAGAACTACAGCATCACCTGGCAGCAGGAGATCCCGGACAGGCTCATCCTGGGCCGGAAGGACACCGGTTTTGAGACCTTCTACATGAACAAGCGCACCTGCCTGGAGGAAACGAAAAAATACATCACGGCCCCCACGGGACACATGATGGGCTGGCCGGACGCGCTGAAAAACGCGGTCCAGGCCTTTTACGATTCCCTGGAAGATGAAAGCGGAGCGGAAACGCCCTACGCCGACCTGCGGGACGGCTTCAGGCATCTGGCTTTCGTGGAGGCCTGCGTCAAGTCCTCCCGGGAGGAAAAATGGGTGGAGGTGGAACAGTGGTGAACATCCTGGTGTGGTATGAGAACAGGCCCCTGCCCGAAGCGGCGGAAGCAGAGAAAAGGATCTACCCCAATGGGATCCACGGCGCGCTCAAAGAACTGTTCCTGGAACAGGAAGGATTTCAGGTGCGCACTTTCGTCATGCAGGACGAGCAGCAGGGCTTTAAGGACGAGGATCTTGTCTGGGCGGACGTGACCGTCTATTTCGGGCACAAGCATTGGCGCGAGATCCGTGACGACCGGGTGGACGCGCTTCAGAAACGGGTGCTGGAGGGCATGGGGCTGGTACTGCTCCACTCCTCCCATGCCAGCAAGATCTTTTCCCGCCTCATGGGCACCCGCACCCAGTGCCTGCGCTGGCGGGAGAATGACGAATGGCAGCGCGTGTGGACAGTGATGCCCGCCCATCCCATCGCCGCGGGACTCGACAAGGAGTTTTTCGTCATCCCGCAGGATGAGACCTACGGGGAGTATTTTGAGATCCCCCAGCCGGACGAACAGGTGTTCCTCACCACTTCCCAGGGAGGCGAAGTACTGCGCAGCGGATGCTGCTGGTACCGGGGCCAGGGAAGGGTGTTCTATTTCGCCTCCGGGCACGAGACCTATCCCGTCTATTACCAGAAGGAGATCCGTACCATCCTCGTCAACGCCGTCCGCTGGGCCGCCGGCGGGAACCGCCGCGCCGCGTGGCCGGACTGGGCCCGGGAGTCACCGCCTATCTTGCCGTGAAACGGCTTTCCAGCTCCCTTTCATCGTAGATCAGCGGCAGGATGATGGTCACCTGCGTCCCCATTCCCGGCCCGCTGATGATATCGAAATCCGCCTGATCACCGTAGATCAGCTTCAGCCGGTCGCGCACGTTCCTGACGCCCACGCCTCCGGCTGTTTTCTTTTCGTCCGGCTTTTCATCCGTGCCGGCCAGGATGCGCCTGAGTGTGTCATCGCTCATACCGGCACCGTTGTCCATGACGGTGACACGAAGCCTGCCCTCGTCCGCGCGTTCCGCGTGGATGGACACCTCAGCCTGCCGGGCCCGGACCCCGTGGGTCAGCGCGTTTTCCAGAAGCGGCTGCAGGATCATCGTGGGGATCAGCGCCTCATAATACCCGTCCTCACAGGTGAACGGTGTTTCAAGGGCGTTGTCGTAGATATGCCGGAAGATCGTGGCGTATTCCTTCAGGCTGGCGAATTCCTGGCCCACGGTGATGAAGCGTTTTTCCATGTTGTGGGTGTTCTGCCTGAAAAAGCTGGAAATGTGCGTGACCACATCGCAGATCTCACTGCTGCCGTCCAGTTTCGCCATGGCGTTGACCACCTCCATGGCATTATAGATAAAGTGGGGATTGATCTGGGACTGCAGTGACCGGTACTTATACTCCAGCGCGTCGTACTCCGCCTGGTTGCGCTGCTTTTCCTCGCGCACCAGGCGGTCCATCAGTTCCCGGTTGCTCCTCACCATGGTGTTGAAATGCTCGGACATCTGCCCGATCTCATCCCTGCCCCGCACAGGCACGCTCACCGTCATGTGCCCCGCGGAGGCGTCATCCATGGCCGCCACCAGGCCCCGCATCTTCCCGGTCATGCCGGTGGTGATGAGATAAACGAGCACGAGGCCCGCCAGGATCCCGATGAGCCCCACGGTGAGCCCCGTGCGGATCACGGCGGTGTTCACATCGGTGAGCACCCTGGCGGGCAGCAGGCCGACGGCCTGCCACTTGCCGCGGCGGCTGCGGGACACAAGGTACTGCCTTTCGTCCGTTTTGATCCTGTCGGGCCCGCCCGCTTCCGGACTGATGCCGCCGGGCAGCGGCTGCCCCGTCTGCGTCACGAATGTATCGTTGTTATAAAACAGGATGGTGCATTTCGCCGCGAAATCGTCCCTGCCCGGCTCCGCCAGATCATCGGTCCTCAGCTTTGTCAGGGCTTTGCCCACGAAACGGAAAGGTTCCAGCTGATAAAGGTCGCGGATCAGGAACACATCTCCCTTTTCATTCCTGACCCAGACCGGGGAGCCGTAAGTTTTCTCTCCGTGCGTCTCCATCAGGGCCGACGCGGTCTCCACGAAGGCGGCGTCCGCGAAAGTGTTGGTGAAGGACACCCCGTTCACCGCCCGCACATACACATTCTCATACCCGCAGTTGGCCGTGATCACGCGGCTGAGAGCGTCCGCCATTTCCCTGGTGGTCATCAGGCTGGCGCCCTGATCGGACGCCGCGGCATTGATCCTGTCCGGGATCCCCTGGGCCCGCAGCTGGTTGAGGAAGAGACCGGAGACCGAGGAGAGCTCCGTGTCGAAATTGTGCAGCGCCTGCCCGGTCAGCAGGTCCAGATGGGCATACAGATCATCCCGCAGGGAGCGGTAGCTCCTGGCCGTCATCGCCAGAGTGACCGACGCGATCATGATCAGCGTCACCAGGCCGAACACCAGCACCAGTTTGGTGCGGTAGCTCATATCCCTCAGCCGGTTCACATCGTCACCTTCCCGTTGCGGTACTCCGTGGGAGTCATATGCTCCACGCGCTTGAAAGCGTTATAAAAGGAGATGTAATTGCTGTAGCCCACCGCGTGGGCCACCTCCTCCACCAGGATGCGGGGATCGGACAGCATGGTGCGCGCCACGGCCATCTTGGCATTGAGCACATGCTCATGATAGGTGATGCCCGTCTCCTTGCGTATCAGGGCGGACAGATAATTACCGCTCACGCACATCATGTCCGCCACGGTGTTGAGCTGCAGGCCCTCCACGGCGTGCAGCTTGATATACTGCAGGGTGTTCTGCGTGAGCAGCGAATAGTGTTCCTCGCTGCCCTGGCGCAGCGCGGCGCACATTTTGAGCAGACACGCCTCCACCTCGTCGGGCCTGGTCACGAACCAGCTCTCATACATGGCCTGGTCCGTGGTCAGGTCCGCCGGGGCGCCGAATTTCTTTCTCAGCTCCAGGGAGTACATGGCGATCAGGGCGCGCAGCTGGCTGTACTGATGCCCGCTCAGGGCCACCAGCTCCTGAGCGGCGCGCCGGGCGGAGTCATCGCTCAGTTCCGCCACCTCGATGAGAGACGCGATGCGGGCGTTGAACTCGGCGATCTGCTGGCTGGGCAGATGCCGGTCCTGCTCCTTCGCGTAGAACACCACGGAAGAGCTCTTTTCCTTCAGCAGCGCCGCTTCCCACATGGCCTGGCGGGACTGCTGGTACACCTGCCGGATCTCGTGGGTGGAGCGGTTCTGCCCGCTCACCCCGATATGCACGGGCATGGCCATCTCACGGATGATGCTGTCCGCGAGCCCCTCCGCCTCCGCGCGCCAGGTGTCGTCCATCCTCCCGCGGGTGACGAAAGCCACCAGGGTGTCATACAGAAGGCAGGTGACCGCCTCGGCGTGTTTCCCGGCGATGACGCGGTCCAGATGGTTCAGCGCGCTCTGGGAGAAGGCCTCCTCACCGTCCATCTGCACGGTCATGATATAGTAGGCCTCGAAGCTCACGCCCAGGCCCTCGATGATGGTGTGCACGCCCTGGCCTTTCTGGGCGGGATTTGTGAGCAGGCTCAGCAGCTGAGCCTGCCGGCGGAACCGGTCCATCTCCTGAAGACTGTCAGCCTCGGAACGGCGCTTTAAGATCTCCTCGCCCGCCCGTTTCACGGCGCCGATCACCTCGTCGTTGCGGATGGGCTTGAGCAGGTAATCGAACACGGCCATCTTGATGGCGCGGCTGGCGTACTGGAACTGGTCGTACCCGGTGATGATGATGATCTTGCAGTCCGGGATATCGGCCCGCACCGCCTCGATCATGTCCAGCCCGTCGCACTGGGGCATGCGGATATCGGACAGTAGGATGTCGGGCTTCGTATCCAGGATCACCTGTTTGCCCGTATCCCCGTCCCTGGCGGTGCCCACGATGTCACAGTCCAGCGCGTCCCAGTCGATCGTTTCCGTCAACGACCGGATGGTAAGCAGATTGTCCTCCACGATGACGACCTTCAGCCGCATATACAAAGACCCTTTCATACATGAACTATATCGCGTTGATCGTGTTTATATCATACCAAAAAGGCGGACTGATGGCAATCCGCCTTTTAAAAGTTCATCCGGGACAAAGCTCTCATCCCTTGACCGCGCCGGACAGGATGCCCGCGACGATGAACCGCTGGGTGCACAGATACAATATGAGCACCGGGATCATGGCCAGCATAAAGAAGGCGAAGGCCAGGTTGAGCTCGCTCATGTTCTCGCCGAAATAGATGATCTGGGCCAAAGGCAGCGTGCGGCTGGAATCCTCCCTCAAGAGCACCACAGCGGTGGAGTAATCGTTCCATACATACAGGGTGTTGAGCACGCCCTGGGTGATGTTGATGGGCGCCATCAAGGGAAACACGATCCGCCAGAAAGTGGCGAATTTGGTGCAGCCGTCGATACTGGCGGCCTGTTCCAGCTCCCGGGGGATGGATTTGACGAAGCCTGTGATGGCCAGCACGCTGATGGACACCTGCAGCCCCGATCGGGCCAGGATGAAGCCTAAGTTGGTGCTCACCAGGCCGATATTGTAGATATTCATGTACAGCGGGAGCATGATGCACTGGAAGGGCACCAGCACGCCGCTGATGAAGATGGAGTACATCACCTTGTAGAAGGGCGAATTATACCGGGCCAGGATGTAGGACGCCATGGATGTGCACAGCAGCAGGATCGCCACGGTGGGCAGGGTGGTGAGCAGGCTGTTTTTAAAGCCGATGGCCACATACTTGTTTTCCCGGATCACGCGGATATAGTTTTCCAGCGTGGGATGTTTGGGCCAGGCCAGGCGGTTGAGGCTGATGTCCGAATGGGTCTTGAAGGAATAAAGGAAGCTGATGTAAAAGGGGATCAGCACGATCAGCACGATGATGACCAGACAGATGACGCGCAGGATGTTCAGGGCCCGCGCCTTTTTGGCGGAGGCGCTCATGGGGCGCCGCACGGCGGAAGTCGTCATCACAGCTCGACCTCCTTTCTGCGCAGGACGGTGGTGATCACGTTGGTCAGGATCACCAGTACCAGGGTGAGGATGATGGCCGCGCTCTGGCCGATCCCGGCCCTGGAGTTGCCGAAGATATATTCATAGACGAACACGGCTGTGGTCTTGGCCGCCTTCATCGTTATGACCATCTGGGAGTAGTCGAAGCACCTCAGGCCCCAGGCCAGGATCAGCGTCACATTGGAGGTGATGGCCGGCATCAGCATGGGCAGGGTGATCTTCCTGAACTTGGTCCACCAGCCCGCGCCCTCCACGTTGGCCGCCTCATAGTATTCCAGGGGGATGGACTGCAATCCGGCGATATAGATCAGCATGCAGTATCCCATGTCCCGCCATATGGCGATCACGGAAAGCCCGGCGATCACCTGGTTCGACAGCCCCAGGGGGCTGGGCTGCCCGGTCAGAGGCATGAGCACATCCGTGTACACGTAGCTCCACACCTTCGTGGAGGCCACCAGGGACACGGTGAAGGGCATGAACAAAAGGGTGCGCACGATGTTGTTGAACCGGCTGCCCTTCCAGATCATCAGGGCGAACATGAGGCCCAGGATATTGGCGCCGATGATATACAGGATGGTGAAATGCGCGGTGTTGAAAAAGGTCTGCAGGAAGCTGTTGTTGGTCAGCAGCTTCACATAGTTCTCGAACCCGACGAAGTTCCAGCTTTTGGCGAAGATCGCCTTTTTGTCCGTGAAGGAGATGGGGATGCTCTGCAGGAAGGGGACCAGCTCCACGAACGCGAACAGCGCGAAGGCAGGCAGCATGAACAGGATATTGCCGCCGTGCTCACGCACAGCGTAAGCCGTCAGTCTCCTCTTCCCCTTTGCACCGGATGCCGCTTTGCTCATCTTTCAAGCCCCCGTCTGGCAGATTGCGCTTTCACATTTCTTCAAAAGAGCGGGCCGCCCGCTTGTGATCGCGAGCGGCCCGCGTACAGTGCCGGTTACTGATGGGTCTTTAAGCTTTTAGTTCAGGGCGCGGACATCGGCGAAGGCGGCGTCCAGGTTCTCCAGGGCCTGCTGTACGGTCATGCCGCCGCCGGTGATGCAGCTCTCCACATAGGCGGTCAGCTCGGTGCGCAGCGCGGTGGTGAAGGCGGAGGTCAGGGGCTTGGTGAAGTCGCCGTAGTGGGCGATGTCGCCGCTCTTCTTGATCTCGGCCAGCGTGCGGACCATGGGCAGCAGCTTGTCGGACACCACGCCGGTGTTCAGAGGCATCTGGCTCATCTCGGACCAGGCAACGCCCTGGCTGAGCCAGTACTCCATGAAGTCGAGGGCCACGTCGGCATTGTCAGCCTGCGGGTTCACCATGAAGCTCTGGTCCACCTGCACGTTCAGCTTGGCGGAGCCTTCGTCATCGATGGGCACCAGGAAGTAGCCGATCTCGAACTGCGGCTTCTTGTTGAGCATGGAGCCGATGTTCCAGGAGCCGTCATACCGCATGGCGGCACCGCCGGAGCAGAACACTTCCAGGGCCATGTCCTGGGTGTTGCTCATGGCGTCGGGGCGGGCGTTCTTCAGGCGCAGGGCGATGTTGTCCAGGGCTTCCGCCGCGTAGGGCAGATCCACCCACTTGGCGTCGCCGTTCATCAGGCGCTCGAAGATGTCCCTGTCGCCGGCGGCCAGCGCGCGGGTCCAGAAGGTGTTGCGCCACTCGATATCGCCGTACACGGCGTCATTGAAGGAATGCACATAGGCGTCGATGCCCAGCTCGGCCAGCTTGTCCTGCAGGGCATTGAGCTCGGTGAGGGTCTTGGGCACTTCCAGGCCGTTGGCGGCGAAGATCTCGGTGTTGTAGAACACGCCCCAGGTCTTGAAGTCGATCGGGAAGCCGTAGATCTTGCCGTTGGCGCTCACGTCGCCCAGATCGCCGGCGGGCAGGTTCATGGCCTTGATCATCTCGTTATCGGTCAGGTCCATGACGTAGCCTTCCTCCACCAGGTCCGGATACAGGCCCGGGTTGCCCATGATCACGTTGGGCTGCTGGCCGGAAGACAGGGCCGTGGACAGCTGCGGGAAGTAGTCGGTGCCCTGGTTGTAATAGATGTTCTGGAACTTGACGTTGGGATGCTCCGCGGTGTAGGCCGCCTCGATGGCGTCCAGACCGGCCTGCTTGGCGTCCTGAGCCATGTAGTGGAACACGGTGATGGTGATCTCATCATCAGCCATCGCGATGCTGCACAGGGACAGCGTCATCATCAGCGCCAGCAACAGTGCCAAGATCTTTTTCATAGGGATGCCTCCTTCAAGTATTTTGTTAGGGGACCTCGTCCGGGCCTCCTTTGATGATGATATTATATCCCGCTGGAAATCAATGATAAATATACCGTAATCATCAATTCCTTATCAATTTTTAATGTATTTATCCATTTATCGGCCGTTTTATCCATATCCGGACAACAAAAAGCCCGGAAGACCTTTCGGTCACCGGGCCGGGCATATGGAACGGCCGTTATTTCCCGAACAGCGCCGCCGCCTTTTTCATGCGTTCCGCGACCTTCACCCCGAAGGGGCAGCGCTTCTCGCAGCCGCCGCAGGAAACGCACTCCCCCGCGTGATGCTCAAGGGCCAGGTAATGCTCCTTCAACGACGCGGGCACTTCCGGCTGCATCACCGCCAGGTCATAGAGCTTGGACACCATGGCGATATCGATGTCCTTCGGGCAGGGCCGGCAGTGCCCGCAGTAGGTGCACTCCCCGCCGAAATAGCTGTGCCTGGGGGCCCGGGCCAGTACGGTCGCGTAATCCTTCTCGGCGTCACCGGCGGTCTCGTAAGCCGCGGCGGCGTCTACCTGATCCGGGGTATCATATCCGCAGAGCACCGATGATACGGCGGGCCGGGTCAGGCAGTAATGAATGCACTGCACCGGCGTGAGCGCCGCGCCGAATGGCGAGCGCTTCTCATCGAACAGGCGGCCGCCGGCGAAGGGCTTCATGCAGGTGATGCCCACATCCAGGCTCTCGCAGGCGGCATACATGTCCGCCCGCACGGGATCCATGCCCCGCAGAGCCTCGTCGTACTGCGCCGCGAAATAATTCTCGATATCGTCCGTCGGGGGCATCAGGTCAAAAGCCGGATTGACGCTGAACAGGATCATCTCGATAAACCCGCTTTCCGCAGCCTTTCTCGCGATCACGGGATTGTGGGTGGAAAGGCCGATATGGCGGATCTTCCCCCGCGCTTTCAAGTCCAGCACGTAAGCCAGATAGGGCCCGGGGCGGGACACTGTCTCCCATTCATCCTCCCTGTCCACATAGTGGATCATGCCCAGCTCCACATAGCCCGTCCCCAGGCGGGCGAGCAGATCCTCGAAAGCGATACGGCATTTATCCACGTCCCGGGTGCGGGTGTACTGCCCGGACTGCCAGGTGGACCCGATGTGCCCCTGCACATACCAGCCCGACGGATCCTCCGCGATGGCCTTGCCGATGATGTCCCGGGACTTGGGATCGGGCATCCAGCAGTCGATGATGTTGATCCCCAGGCTGTGGGCGTGTCGGATGAGGGCCACGGAATGCTCCTCCGGATGCCGCTCCAGCCACTCTCCCCCGAAGCCCACTTCGCTCACCATCAGGCCCGTCTTCCCCAGCCGTCTGTACCTCATGCTGTATTCCCCCTCGCATCCATCTGATCAGTCGTGTCAGGCCGCTCCCGGAGAACCTCCAGATCCACGGGATCCCGGCCTTATGTTTTCCGCGCCTCATTTATACCATCATCCAGAGCCCAAATGCAATACATGACCGGGATATCTTTTTTCCCGGTCATACCAGTTCATCCCAGCTCGATGGTCTCCAGGTCGTCGGGCACATACAGCCCGCCGCTGAAATAGCGCCTGCCTTCCTCCGTGTACAGTTTCTTTCTCTGCGCGATGGTGCGGTCCTCGGTGTGGTAGAGCACCAGGTTTTTCACCTTCAGCCTTTCCGCCGTCTCGCAGGCGTCCCGCACCGTGGAATGGTGCTTCTCGTAAGGGTCGAAGATATCCCGCTGATCATACAGGCAGAAGGCCTCATGCAGCAGCCAGTCGCTCCCCTCCGCGTACGGCCGTTCGCGCTCGCTGTAGGGCTCATCCCCGCAGCAGGTCAGTCTGCGGCCGTTCCCCAGGTCCATGCAAAAGCCATACTGCTTCGCCTTGGTGGAGTCGATATCGAAAAACGTGGTCTCCCGGCCGATGATCCTCACCGTGTCCCCGTCGTGCAGCTTTTTGAGTTTCAGCCAGTCGCCCACGAAGCGGGCCTGCTTTTTGGTCAGCAGTTTCTCCGCCATGTCGGCGATGATCTCCAGCACTTCCTTGTGCGATGAGAT
>CADCQZ010000305.1 GCA_902803675.1 uncultured Eubacteriales bacterium | reverse complement strand
ACCAGTCAGGGTCAGTACTATGACAAGTGCGATCAGGGTCAGGATCCATTTCTTCATCGTATTGTTCCTCCGTTTCCTGTCTTCTCTGCCGCCTTTTTGGGGGGGCTCCGCAGAGCGGTCTCACCGCCGCGGGATCAGATCTCCGCTTTTTTCGTTCCGGCCGGAGACCGGTACGGAATATGCCCGCTTGAGACCTCACCTAAATATATTTCCATTCGGCGGGGATGTCAACACTTTCTCCGGCCGCAGCGGCAGGCACAGCGGCGATATATCCCATAATGATATGAGCGGTCTCTTCCACGCTCTGCGCTTCGTTGTTGATGAACAGCTGATACTTTCCCCTGTTTTTTCCGATCCATCGGTTATATTCGATGTGCGGCCTGATCGCTTCGTCCGAGGTGAATCCCCGTTCCTTCGGCCGGGCGCGCAGACGCTGTTCGATCACCGCGTCCGGTGCCCACAGGGCGATAAAGTACGTCGCCTTCAGTTCCTCCGGCACCGAAGCTTTGGTCATGTAATCCTGCGGCACCATACAGGTCACGAACACAAGATCCCTTCCGCCGGCCATCCGGAAGGCTTCCTTCAGGGAATCCGCGCCGTACCGGTCCTCACGGTCCGTCCCGGCGTAATCCCACCAGTTCAGCCCGGTCTCGTCCGAATCGACACACGCGTACTTTTCCGGATCGAGCGCAGCCGCCAGCTCGTCCTTCATGGTGGATTTCCCGGCCCCGCAGGTACCGGTGATCATAAACAGTCTCATCTTATCCCTCACCGCCTTATCTTCGGATGACCCTGCAGCCCCTGACATGATCTCCGAATCGCTCCATAAAGTCGTCCAGTTCTTCCTTTTCCGTGATCCAGATGACCGCCCAGACCTGATCGATCCCCAGATCCTCATACGCCTTATGGCGATGGTTCCCGTCGTTCAGCTCAAATCCGCCTTCCGCATAATGGATGATAAGGGGCGGCAGATCATGCTCTTCCGGGATGACCTTTTCCAGTTCCGCGATCCGGTGCTCCCACCAGTCCCTGTCGATCCGGTACTTCATCTCCGGTTCCGGCCCGGTACATCGCTTGAAGAGACCGATCGGGAACAGCGCCGGGCCGATATAGTACCGGTCGAACAGTTTCAGGCCGTCAGAGAAAGGGATGTTCCGCCCTTCCTCATTCAGGTACAAATGGATCCACGCGTCCAGTTTTCCCGCGTCGGCATAGGCTTTCGCGCTTGACAGTGTCGCGCTGTATCTCAGCATCACGCTCTCCCTCCTGTTGTACACGATCCGTTTGATCGAATCGTAGGAGAGCGCGTATTTGTCCATCAGTTCCCCGATCGTCATGCCGGCGGCGAAATCCTCACGGATCGCCCCGTTTCTTTCCCGGATATAGCGCTGGTATCCGGATGTTTCACCCCAGGCCTTCCGCTCATCCCGGACGGGGATATAGATCGTCTCACCGGCCACATACCGCTGGATCTGCCTGAGGAGCCCTTCCGGGAAAATATCCTGCGCGTTTCGGTATCCCATGGGCAAGCCCTCCTTTCGGAAGGATCATATGATATCCCCGGCCGTAAAGATATACCATGATCGTCTGTAATCGTTCACGGCACATTCGGATCAGGACTTTTTTCCGTCATTCGTCATGTTTTTTCCCGTCATCCCGGCCAGCGGCTTTCGCATCACCAGGGTGCCGCCCGTCCGGGCAGTGAGCGTGAATCCCGCTTTTTCATACAGCCGCTTCGGCCCGGTGAACGCCGGCCCCTGTGATCCCTCACCATCCGCGGGATAGCCCTCCACATACGCGTATCCTTCCGCCCGGGCATCCTGACAGACCGCGTCGAGCAGCAGGGAGGCGATCCCCCTTCCCCGGTATCCCGGAGCGATCGCAAAGCACACCACCGATTTGACCTGTCCCCGGCGTATCCGCCCGTCACAGGGCTCATCCGGAGGAACTTCGGACAGGTCGAATTCCCCCACGCGGCAGTAGCTCAGCCTGTCATTGGCATTGCACCAGCCCACAGCCAGATCACCGTCATAGGCCAGAAAGCCCTGTATCTCTCCGGTCGCCACCATCCGTTCGGCGGAGTCCCGGAGCGCTTTTTTCCAGCCTTCGATCCCGCCGCCGTTGATCTCGGCCTGCCTGAACAGCTCATCCCGGATCCTCTCCCCGCTCATGTTGAAAGCGGAACAGTAACAGGGATAGTAGGGCGACCCGTCCGAAAAAGCCCTGTGATCGAAAAAATCCAGGTAATCCTCCTTCAGCTCCGGCGTCAGCTTCCTGATCACGATCATAGTCCCCTCCCGCACTTTATCCGGCTGATACGGCTTGTGATCCCCGCGGTATTCCTTCCCGCCTGAAAAGAAACGTTGTGATCCTGTTCGCTTATCCTTCTGATATTTCGCATATTTCATTGAAAAAGTCAAGCGGAACATCCGGGACAGTACCAGGACAAAAGTCAAAAAAAGAGCTTCCGACCGCGTTATCCGCGGCCGAAAGCCCTGCCTGACGCGCTGCCGGCTCATACGTTCCGGCGCGCTTACATTTTTAAGGATCCCCTCATCAGCTTTCCAGAAAGAAATTGTGATCGACCAGGCTCAGCTCTCTGTCCTGTCCGCTCTTGCCCATGGTGAGTACGATATCCGCTTCCGCTTTGCTCGTGACCCTGACCGTTCCCTGGCTTTCCAGCAGCACGTCCAGATAATCCTTCAGGGAGAAGGGCGGCGCGTCCGATCCCGCTTCGGGGGCGCTCCATGAAGTCCACTCATCGGGCTTTCCGATGAAGCGGACGAAACGGCCCCGCACATCGATGCAGCCGTACTGCATGCCGCATCCGTCCTGCGTCAGCCGATGGGTGAAGAAGCAGTTCTTCGGGTCGTAATGCCTGACACCCTGTCCGATCGACCTCACCGCCATCAGCCCGACATAGCACGTTTCCACTGCCCGGAAGGAAGGCCTGCCGTAGTACAGGTGGATATTCGCGCGGATCTCCCCGATCGGGGCGGTGAGATCGATATCGATATACTCCGCGGCGTCGCTGTGGGTGATATCCCCCGAATGGACCACGCCGTGATCCCTGAAATCCCCGTTCCAGCCGATATGCAGCGGCTCTCCCTGAGCGGTCATCCCGCTGGCGTGCAGGTCGATATCCACCCGTTTCCTGTCGTTCCAGTAGACGAAGAACCGCACGAACCTCGCGTTTTCGGGGATCCTGAAGCAGATCCCGCTGCGGATATATCCGCCTTCTTTGGAGCGGTCCTCGGTCTCGAGCGTGGAATGCTCCAGGTCGAATCCATCCATGTCCAAATAGATCTTTTTTCCCTTGAGCGGCGTATCGGCCAGACGGAAATGCTCCCTGAGCACCGCGGAAAGGATCCCCACGATCTCATCGTCACGGCAGGTCCTCTTCAGCGCGTCACGGTACTGCTTCCCCAGCTCTTCAAGGGCCGCTTTCTTTCTTTGGGGGAGCGTCCTCATCGCTTCCGCGTGCTCCTCCAGGGCCTTCAGATACCGCGCCTGAGCCTTTTCGGTCTCGGCCTCTTCAAAAGCCCCGCAGCCTTCGATCTCGGCTTCATAAGCAGGCGTGTTCCTCTCCCGCATCTCACCGGTGCGCCTCAGGTATTCCCGCCGGCACTCGGAGCCCGTCTCGCCGAGGCGCAGCCGCAGCCCATCGATATCCTTTTCAAGGGCGGCGATGCTGTTTTTCAGCGCGGTGATCCTCGCTTTGAGCGCCTCGGCGGGATCCGTTTCCGGGTATCCCGCGATGAGTTCCGGGTCAAAATCGCTTCCGGCGTTCCGGGTCAGTGTCAGGTGCCTGTTGATCCTCTTCTCACCGATGCGCCGCAGCAGGCTTTGCCTGTCTTCCAGTTCCCGCTTCCGCGCGTTCAGGCGGCCGATCAGCTCATGAAGCGGCCTGTAGACCTCTTCACGGATCTCACGGGCCGGACGGTCGAACCACTTTTCCCTCGCCTCAAAGCGCTTTGACTGCGCCGCCCACCTGACAGGGCCCAGATCCAGGCGCGGTCCGCGCTTTTCCCTTTCGAACCCGTCGCAGCACATTCTGACTGAGCGCTGATGCTCCCGGAACATTTCCGCCCTGCGGGCCGAAAGTGTCCTCACGGTCCTCATGATCAGATGACCGCTCACCTGATCCGCGGCGGGCAGGAGCACATCCTCGATCGCTTCCCGGGCATACCCAAGGGTCAGCAGGCGGTTCAGCATGCGGATCAGGTATCCCGGACGCCCCGCGAAGTACTTCAGGGCTTCCGGGTCCCCCTCCTGAAGCATCTTCTCACCGATGCCCTGCCAGGACCTGACCTCACCGTT
>CADCQZ010000304.1 GCA_902803675.1 uncultured Eubacteriales bacterium | reverse complement strand
CAGGTCGCTGATCATATACAGCCTGTAGGGCGCGCCGATAAAGCCCAGCTCCTTCCACAGGATGTGGTTCGCCAGCGCGCTCAGCCCGCCCTCGGGCACCAGGCGCCAGAACATTTCGTCGTCCATGAACAGGACGGTCTCGGCCGCGGAAGGGCTGCCGCCGCTCAGCGCGTGGGCGGTATAGATCTCACAGGCCTTCCGGTGGAAGGCCATCAGCCTTTCGTCCCGATACCATCCGCCCCACATGTCGAACCACCAGACGGCGGTATTGTTCGTCAGCACCCGGGAAAAGGCCTTCAGCATCTGGCCCAGGGAGCCCTCCACGGTGTCCGGGCCCCACCAGACGGGGCCGTCATAGGCGCGGCACACAGTGGGGTCCGCCTTTTTCATGCACTGGCTGATGGGCCTGCTCAGGCACGTGCGCACGTCCGCCTCCAGGAACCAGGGTTTCCCATGGAGGGCGGCGGAGTCCGTGGAGCCCTGGGCCTGCCAGTCGATGCCCGGCGCCCGGTTGTCGGTATACACGAAGGGGCTGGCGAGGAAATCGATCTCGTCGCTCCGGAACACGATATCCGCGGCGTGATGCCCGCTCTCCGGCCCGCCGGCCAGGTATCCGCAGAAGGCGCCGATCACCTGGCGGCGGCCCGTCACGCGCTTGGCGGCGGCGCACAGGCTGACCGCCGCGCGGGAGACGGCCTCGTTCATGAATTCGTAGTGGTCGATGGTCTCCCTTTCGAGCTCCCCGTCCCTGATCTCGCCGTCCGCGGCGAACAGGCGCTTAAAGGGGGCGGGGATCCGGATGTCCTCAAAGGAGCGGACGGGCCGGCCCCAGGCTGAGGAGACTTTGGCGGTATCGCCGCGGTATTTCTCCTTCACCCAGAGGCGGAAGGCCTCCTCAGCCGGCCGGGAATAGTCCGTCATCTGTCCGGCGCGGTGGCTGGGGCGGAGGAATTCCTCCGTATTCCCGGCGGCCATGTGCCAGCCGGCGATGTATCTGTCCCAGCCGCTCTTTTTGACCCAGGCGGTGAGATCACGGAACATCTCCTCCACGTCCTCCAGCCATTTCCGGCTCAGGAAGCTCTGATGGAGGGGCGTGCCGTGGGCGTCCCGGCACAGTTCACCGGGGTTCAGCGCGTCCCACCAGGAAGGCGCCTCCACCATCAGGCGGGGGATGATGAAGATCTCGCCCGGCCTGCTCTCGCCGGTGATGCGCCTCAGGTCCGCGTCCACTTCGGAAAAGTCATACTGCCCGATGCCCTTCCAGAAGCCGCCGCGGAAGGGCCGGATGCCGCTGCGCTGGTTGATGCCCCGGTCTCCGGCGTACACCGTGCAGAAGAACAGGCGTATGCCCGCTTTTTTGAAGGCCTCATAGTCCGCGTTCTCCGGCTGGTAGGTCAGGTACCCGTACAGGGGCAGCCTTTCCCCGTTGACTTCCAGCAGGAACGTGTTCTCATTGCGTACGATCTTGCTGTCCGGCATGGATATCCCTCCTTGGCGGCATCCCGTCCGCGTAAAGTTATTTTGTTTTTTCGTCCTCCCGGGCAGGCCCGGCATAATTCAGGCACATCATCGTCAGGTCGTCGAACTGCTCGGCGGTGCCCACGAAATCGTCCACCCGTCTCCGCACGGTGTCCAGGGTGTCCTTGGGAGACGCCCCGGGATCCGAGTTCAGGGCTTCCAGCACCCGGTCCGTCCCGAACATGTTTTTGCCGTTGTCATTGGCTTCCGTCAGGCCGTCGGTGTACACGAACAGTTTCGCACCCGGCTCCAGGGTGATCTCGTAATCCGTGAACGTGACGCCCTCCATGCCGCCGAGCACGAAGCCGTGCTTGTCTTTCACGATCTCGAACTCGCCTCCGGGGCGGCGGAGCATCGGATATTCATGCCCGGCGTTGGCGGCCCGAAGGGTGCCCGTGGAGATCTCCAGGACGCCGAACCAGACGGTCACGAACATCATGACCTGGTTGTTGGCGCAGATGGCTTCGTTGGTGTCGGCGAGCACCTGGGCGGGGGTCCTGCCTTTTTTGGCGTTATGGGCCAGGATGATCTTGGAGATCATCATGAACAGGGCGGCGGGCACGCCCTTGCCGCTCACGTCCGCTATGACCAGGCCCAGATGGTCGTTATCGATCATGAAAAAGTCGTAAAAGTCCCCGCCCACTTCCTTGGCCGGGTCCATTTCGGCGTAGATATCGAATTCCTTCCGGTCCGGGAAGGGCGGGAATTTGTCCGGCAGCATGGAGGACTGGATCCGGCTGGCCAGGTCCAGCTCCGTGCCGATGCGTTCCCTTTCGGCGGTGATGGCCTGGATATGGGCCGTATAGTCGTCGATCTCCTTGCTCAGGTCCGTCACGTCCAGGGCCAGCTGGCCGATCTCGTTGCTGCTCCTGATGCGCGACAGATCCTCGATGACCGCCGCGCTGTCCTTGTTCTGCCGGTACAGGCGGATGTTCCTCTGCACCTTTCTCAGGGGCTGGAGCACGAAGAACGATATCATCGCCAGGCAGATCATGGACAGGACCACCTGGAACGCCATCGTGAAGGTGGTGTCCCGGGCCGTCTGCTGGTCCACGCTGGCGTTGAGCCCGGTCAGGTCGTAGGTCATGCCCACCAGCACGGTATACTCGCCGATCGTGTCCATATAGGCGTAATAATCCACATAGTCTCCGGCTCTCACCAGGTGGCTCGCGTTCTCCCGGACTCCCCGCAGGACCGCCTGCTGGGCTTTCCCGACGGGTATCGTATGGCCGAGGGTGAATATATCCGTGTCGCCGGTACCGCGTACGGCGCCGGGCTGCGCCGCGCTGAACAGGAAGAACAGGCTGTCATAGGGCTCACCGGTCATCGCGCAGTACAGGTAAGCCGGCTTGTGGGCCTGCATGATCTGGTTCAGGCGGGTGACCAGCCAGGAGTATATGATCTCCGCGCTCAGTTTCTTGTCCTCTTCCGGCAGGGCGGAAAAAGTCTCCGCGCGGGCGTATTTCAGGATCAGATCGGGCTGATGATCGCGCAGCCGGGCGTATTTCTGCCAGGTCACTGTCCCCGGAGCGTATATGTCGTCGTATTCGATGTCCATCTCCGCGTAATGGTTGTGCCAGTAGCCGATCATCCACTGATACGCGGGGTATTCCATCACGGCCATTTTCACCTCGGCGGAGATCCGGCCCGCGAGGGATTCCGTCTGCTTTCTGATAGCCGTACCGGTCAGCCTGCGCTGGGTGAGATGGTAAAAAATGCCAGTCAGGATCACGCTCAGGGCGAAAAAAACCGCCACCTGCCGGATGATGCCGATCCGCGGTCTTGTTCCGGTCTTCACGCTTGTTTCCTCCTTCGCGGGATGCTTTTCGTCCATCGGGTATTGTACCATCCCGGGCCGCCGAGGGCAATGTGTCGGCGCGATTTTTTGGCTGATATGCCGGATAAAAAAAGGGGTCGGGTCTTTCCCTTTGGGCGTTCATCCTGTATAATAGCGGCAGACCATATGTCACAGAAGCATCGGGGAGGCAGCGGGTGTGAAGCGTTTGAAGGAAAGGCCCTGGTTCAATTATACGGTCGCCGCGTGCATCGCGGTGACGCTGTATGTCGTGCTGACACATCTTTCCGACGTGCATGAGGGGATCCGGACTTTTTTGGGGTACTTCAGGCCTGTGATCCTCGGGTGCGTCATCGCGTACTGCATCAATCCGCTGTCAAAGCTGTACAGCCGCAGCATTTTCCGCCGGATCAGGAAGGAGAAGACCCGTGAAACGTTTTCCATCATCCTCGCGTTCCTCACGGTGATCCTCTTCCTGACGTTCCTGATGCTGCTCCTCATCCCGCAGCTGATCGCCAGCGTCCGCCTGTTCGTCGCCAATCTGGACGGGTACGTGGCCACGGCGAACGCCATGCTGGAGCGGCTCGGCGTATCCGCTTCCGTTCTGAACCTGGACGGCCTGATCAGTTCATCCGAAGCGCTTTTGAGCTCGGCCAGGGACTACATCAAAAATAACATCAACACGATCCTGTCCACGTCTGTCGACGCCGGCAAAGGCGTTTTGCAGTTCCTGATCGCCTTCCTGCTGTCGATCTATCTGCTCACCGCGAAGAACCGCCTGAAGAACAGCGGGGACCGCCTGCTCCGGGCTTCCGTAAAAGGGCAGAAGTATGACAGGGTCATGGACATTATTTCACGCAGTAACAAGATCCTGAACCGATACATCGCCTTCAATCTGCTGGACAGCCTGATCATCGGCCTTGTGAACGCGCTGTTTATGACGGTGCTGGGCATGCCCTATGTCGGCCTTGTTTCTTTCGTGGTGGCCATCACCAATCTGGTCCCCACCTTCGGCCCGATCGTCGGCGCGGGCATCGGCGTATTCATCCTCCTTCTGGTGGAGCCCTGGTACGCGCTGGCGTTCATCATATTCACAGCCGTGCTGCAGAGCGCGGACGCTTACCTGATCAAGCCCAAGCTGTTCGGGGATTCCCTCGGGGTCTCGGCCCTGTGGATCCTGATCGGCGTGATCGTCGGCGGCAGGATGTTCGGGATCGTCGGGATCCTCCTGGCCATCCCCGGCGTCGCTATCCTGGATATGCTGTACAAGGATTACGTCATGCCCTGGCTCGAAGCCAAGGGGAAGTGATCCGGTATTTCCCCGGGCCTCCCCGGGTCTTGCCCGTTCGGGTCTGTTTCCAAAGAAAAAGTCCTGCCGTTATTCCGGCGGGACTTTGTT
>CADCQZ010000303.1 GCA_902803675.1 uncultured Eubacteriales bacterium | reverse complement strand
GGCGGTGCGGCCGGAGGGATTGATCTTGCCGCTGAAGATCTCGCCCACGGCGGCAAGGCCGGTGTTGCCCGCGCCGGGCGCCAGGATGACAGCTCCGATCTGGGCATAATCATCCACCCAGCCCAGCTCCATGGCGTTGTTGGCGTTGATGATGACGATGACCTTATCGAATTCGGAGCAGACCTTCTCCACCATCTTTTCCTCGGTGACGGACAGCTCCAGGTAGTGCTCACCGGGCTCAAAGTCGTCATAATCGCCGTTGTTGGTATAGGTGCCGTTGTAATAGTTGAAGGAGCCGGGGTTCACCGAGACCTTCTGCGCGATGTTGTAGGTGCCCTTGATCACCGCGTTCATGTCCACGGGCAGGTCGGCGCCCTCACCGCCGGAGCGGCTGATGACGATGACGGCCACGTCGGAGAAGGACTTGGCCTGGCTCATCACCGCGTCGGTGTACACGTCCACGGTGGGCTCGGGCAGGGTCCAGTCCTGATTGGCCATGGCCACGGTGGGCCTGTCGGCGCGGTAGGTCGTGTAGATCTTGGTCAGGTCCGCGTTGGTGGTGTAGCCCGCGTCCTTGAAGGAGCCCAGGAAGCCCACCGCGGTGGAGCCGTCCGAAGAACCGGAGCCCGTGCCGCCCAGGATGGGATTGGTGGAGCCCCAGCCGAACACGTTCAGGTTCTTCACGTCGGATTTAAGGGGCAGCAGGCCGTTGTTCTTCACCAGCACCAGGCCCTCTTCGCCCACCTTCTTGATAACGGCCTTGCTGGCGGCGATGGTCTCTTCGCTCAGCTCAGCCTTGGAGGCGTTCAGGAAGCTGGATACGTTGTTGTACAGGGGGCCGTAGCACATCAGGTTCACGACAAGGGTGACTATGGCGATGCAGGCCAGCACGGCGCTCCAGCGGATCACGTGCTTCTTGCCTTTCTTAGCCCACTTGGCGGCGATCAGCGCGACGATCATGGCGACGATGACCGCCAGGATGATCCACACGTGCCCTTTGACCATTTCGATGTAGGCAGTCAGGTCGGCCTGGCTCACGCCCATCGGGCCGAAGATCGGGTTGAGAAGATTGGACAGGAAATTTGCCATAGATTCTCCTCCTTCTTAATATGCCCCGCCCGGCGGTCTCGTGCGGCGCACGCCGGTCCGGTCGGGCAGAAACACTGGATAAATGAATAATAACATATTATGTATCATAAGTACACCTGCAAATCGAACTCGGAGATATAGTCCCGAATATCAAAAAAGCCTTGGAGCGTATTGCTTCAAGGCTTGATGCGTGGCAGGGGAAGAAGGATTCGAACCCTCAACAAAGGTTTTGGAGACCCACGTGTTACCATTACACCATTCCCCTTCGCGCAAAGCGGATTATACTATAACGGCACAGCGTTGTCAAGGATAAAAATCAGCCTGCTCACATTTGGGTCATCGGGCCAGCTGCGTGATCTTTCCGGTGATGAAGGCGGAGAACGCTTCCGACGTCAGATCGGTCTCCCAGCGGCCGCTGACAAGGCGGTCCCTTCCGCCGCCCCGGGCGCCTTCCTGCTTTAGAAGGGGGCGCAGATCGACGCCGGTCCCTTCCGAAGCGGCGGCGGCGAGGGTCATGCCGCCGTTCTCCGCGAGATAGCAGCAGGCCGCGGTCCCGGCGCCTTCCGTCAGTTTCATGGCCCAGGCCGTCAGGTCCTTCATGCTGCCCCCTTCCAGGCGCAGGGTCACGATCTTAAGGCCGTTATCCGTCACGACGGCCCGCTTTAAGGCTTCCTCGGCTCTGCGCGCCACGATGATGCCGTTCAGGCGCTCGATCTCCTCCCGGGCTTCTTTCTCGCGCCGGATGGAGGCCTCACAGGCTTCCGCCAGCTTTTCCGCGGGGGCGTTCATGATCCTGACGGCTTCATTGGTCTCACACATCAGGGCGCGGTAGCTTTTGAGGACGCGGCCGCCGCACACGAACCGGATGCGGAGCTTCCCGCGGGAAGGAGCGGCGTCCAGGATCTTCATGGCTCCCACCATCCCGGTGAATGGGGGATGGGTGCCGCCGCAGGGACAGTATTCGTCCGTACCGATCTGCACGATCCTTATATGGCCGCTCACCGTCGGCCGTTTTCGCAGGGGGAGGGTCCTGAGCTGATCGGGATCCGGGAAATAGCACTTGATGGGTTCGTTGCGCCGGATCCGGGCATTGACGGTCTCTTCCAGGCGCACGATCTCATCGGCGGTCAGGTGGGTCTTTCCGCCCGGGATGTCCACGTCGATGGTGGCGTCTTCCCGCCCGGTGTGGAGCCCCGTGGGCACGCCGCCCCAGGCCTGCCACAGCGCGTTGGCCAGCATGTGTTCCCCGGCGTGCTGTTCCATATGGTCCTGCCGCCTGTCCCAGTCCAGTTTCCCGCGGACCTCAAGGCCCACGGGCAGGGGAGAGGCGGTAAAGTGCCAGATCTCACCGGCCTTGTCCGCCTGGACGTTGAAGACCCGGACGGGCTCAACGCCTTCGCTCTGAAGCGTCCCCTCATCCCAGGGCTGCCCGCCGGCCTCGGCGTAGAACGCGGTCCGGTCCAGGGCGATCCGGAAATCCTCCCCGTCGGGGACACAGGCCGTCACCCGGGCGGAGAATTCCCGGATCATGGGGTCATCGTAGTACAGGCGGTGAGAAACGCTCATTTGCCGTTCTCCTCGTCCCCGAACAGGGCGTTGACGAACTGTTTGGCTTCGAAGGCCTGCAGGTCGTCGATGCCTTCGCCCACGCCGATGTACCATACGGGCACGTTCAGTTCCCTCCGGATGGCGATGGCCACGCCGCCCTTGGCGGTGCCGTCCAGCTTGGTGAGGATGATGCCGCCGATCTCCACCACGTCCTTGAACTGCTTGGCCTGCTGGATGCCGTTCTGCCCGGTGGTGGCGTCCAGGATCAGCATGCAGCGCATGTTCGCCTCGGGATATTCCCGATCGATGATGCGGCGCATCTTGCCCAGCTCCTCCATCAGGTTCTTCTTGTTGTGGAGGCGGCCCGCGGTATCCACGATCAGCAGGTCGGTGCCCCGGGCCTTGGCGGCCTGGACGGCGTCGTACACCACGGAGGCGGGATCGGCGCCCTCGCCGCCCCGGATCAGGGGCACGTTGGCGCGCTGGGCCCAGACGGCCAGCTGCTCGTCGGCGGCGGCGCGGAACGTGTCTGCGGCCGCCAGCACCACGCTGCGGCCGATCTCCTGGAACCTCAGGGCCAGCTTGCCCACCGTGGTGGACTTGCCCACACCGTTGACGCCTACCACGAACATCACCATGGGCCATTTCAGGACGGGACGGGGGATGTCCATCTCCTCGACGATCAGGGCCTTGAGCAGATCCCTGGCTTTGTCGGCGCTGGTGATCTTTTCGGCTTTGACGCGTTCGCGCAGCCGGTCCATGATCTCCTCCGTCGCCGTGACGCCCACGTCCGACAGGATCCGGATATCCGTCAGCTCATCATAGAAATCGTCGTCGATCACGCGGGTGTTCTCCACCAGCTCATCCACCCTGTCGGTAAAGCCGCCCCGTGTTTTTGAAAGTCCCTGTTTCAGACGCTGAAAAAATCCCATCAGGATCCCTCCTTATTCATAATCCCGCAGGTCGACGGACACCATTTTGGATATGCCCTGCTCCTGCATGGCGACGCCGTAAAGCGCGTCACAGCGTTCCATCGTGCCTTTGCGGTGGGTGACCACCACGAACTGGGTGCCGGATTTATACTCCGCCAGGTAATCGGCGAAATAACCGATGTTGGCCTCGTCCAGGGCCGCCTCGATCTCGTCCAGGCTGCAGAACGGCGTAGGCTTCAGGTTCAGCATCGCGAACAGGATGGCGATGGCGGTCAGCGCCCGCTCTCCGCCCGAGAGCAGGCTGAGCATCTGGAGCTTCTTTCCCGGGGGCTGAGCGACGATCTCGATGCCGCAGTTGAGGGGATCGTTCGGGTCGGTCAGCTTCAGCTCCGCCTGGCCGCCGCCGAAGAGGCGGTTGAAGGTGATGGCGAAATAGCCGTTCAGCTTGTCGAACTCCTTGACGAAGGTCCCTTCCATCTGCCTGAGCAGGCGGCTGATCAGGTCCCTCAGGTCCTCCTGAGCCTGCGTCAGGTCCTCTTTCTGGGTGTTCAGGGCGTCGAACCGCTCCTTCACGGAGGCGTATTCCTCCACCGCGTTCACGTTGACCGGGCCCATCTCACGGATCCGGTTCCGAAGCTCGGCGGCTTCCTTTTCGCCTGCCGGCAGGTCGAAGGTGAAGTCCTCACCGGTGTGCTCCCTGGCGGCGGCGTAGGTCATCTCGTAGGTGTTGAACATGTGGTCGCACAGGTTGTTCAGGTCGTTCTGCGCCCGGGCCAGGTTCATTTCCTGGCGGTGATACCTCTGGGTGTCCTGGTCATAGGCGCTCCTTAAGTCATCGCCCTGACGCAGCACTTCCTGCTGGTGCTCATAGTGCTCCCTGCGCCTTTTTTCGGCCTCATCCACATCTCCCGC